>DASVCN010000041.1 GCA_036381595.1 Trueperaceae bacterium
ATCGGCACGATTCGACTTCGGGCGCGGGGCCCGATCGGCACGATTCGACTTCGGGCGCGGGGCTATCTCGACCTCGCGCCCTCATGCAGACGATTTGGCTGATCCCTCCCACGGCGCCTGCCGCCCCCATGCCCATGTCTATCCGAAGTGATAGCCGCGGCTCTTCGCCGGCACCGCGAGCGGGTAGATCGACTCGGCCTTGAGGGTGACCTTTATGTCGCCGCGCCCCTCGATGGTGCCGTCCACGATCAGGGCGACGGCGTCGCGAAGGACCTCGCGGCGCGCCTCCCAGAGGGTCGGCGAGATGACCAGCTGGATGCGGTGGGGTCCATCCTCGAGGACGAAGAAGGCGTGCCCCTTGGCGGTGGGCGGCTTCTGCTTGCCCACCACCAGGCCGGCGGTTCGCACCGAAGTGCCGTGCCGGGCCTTGAGCAGTCTGATGAGCGGAGTGGCATTCAGCTCGCGCAGCTGATCTCTGACGAAGTCGAGCGGGTGCATCTCCAGCGGTGAGAAGCGGGCGGTCTCGAACTCCCACATGAAGCGATCCTTGACGACCAGCCGCGGCAGTTCCGGGGCGTCCTGGGCAGGCGACAGGAGTGGTCTCGAGCCGCTGGCGATGGCGCCGGCGAGCACACCCAACCGGTAGAGCATCTCCCGGCGTGAGCCGAGCTCGTCGAGCGCCCCTGAACGCAGCAGCGTCTCGAAGGTCTCGCGCGGCAGCTTCACCCGGCCGTAGAGGTCGTCGAGCGAAACGAACGGTCCATTCCGCAGGCGCTCGAGCACGATCTCCCGGGCCGCTTCCTCGCTGATGCCGTCGAGAGCGCAGAGCGGCGGGCGGATCGCCTTGTCCTTCACGGCCCGCTCCGGCTGCTTCCCGGGCCGCTCCCGGCGTCGGAGCTCCTCCTCGCTAAGCCGCTCACAACGGAAGTAGACCCCGGACCTGTTGATGTCGAACGGCAGGACCGGCACGCCCCAGGCCCTGGCCTCCTGCCGCTTCGTCGACTGCGACCACATGCCCGGCTCCTCACTGAGGATGGCGGCTAAGAACTCGGCCGGGTAGTGGATCCGCAGATACCCTGAAGCATACGAGTGGAGCGCGAAGGCCCAGGCGTGACTCTCGGCGAAACCGAAGCCCTGGTAGGCCTTTATCGACTCGAAGATCGCCTCGGCCTCCTCGGGAGTGGCGCCGACCTTGCGCATCGCACCCTGGATGAAGCTCTGCCGCTCGGGCTCTATGTCGTCGAGGTCGGAGAAGCCCGAGACCTTCTTGCGGAAGCGGTCGGCCTCGGTCCAGCTCATCCCCGCCACGTGCACGGCGATCCGCAGCACGTCCTCCTGGAAGAGCAACACCCCGTACGACTTCGCCAGGATCGGCTCGAGCGAGGGGTGGAGGTAGGTGACGGGCTCGAGCCCCTGGCGCCGCCGCAGGTAGGGGTGGACCGTCCCCGACTGGATCGGCCCGGGGCGGATGAGCGCGATCTGGTGCGACAGGTCCTTGAGGTTCCGGGCCTTCATCACCTGGCTGGTGTGCATCTGCGAAGGGCTCTCCACCTGGAAGAGACCCATCGTCTCGCCCGACGAGATGAGGTCCCACACGCGCTCGTCGTCGGGCAGGTCGTGCAGGTCCCACCACTCCCCCTCCATCCGGAAGATCTCCTCACGGGCGCGCTCGAGCGCCGAGAGCATCCGCAGCCCCAGCAGGTCGAGCTTGATGAGCCCCATCGCCTCGGCGTCGTCCTTGTCGAGCTGGATGATCTTGATGCCGCCGCTGGAGCGCTCGAGCGGGCTGTAGTGGCTCAGTGGATCGCGGGAGAGCACCACCCCGCCCGAGTGCGGCGCCAGGTGGCGCACGTGCTTGGCCTCCATGCCGCGTACCAGCGAGCGCAGCGCGTCGGCGGCCGGTGCTCCGGGCAGCACCTCCTCGAACACCTCCTCGGCCTGGTCCACCGCCGGCGGCCGCAAGCCGCGGTAGTCGCGTCCCAATGCCGAGGTGAGCTGGTTGCGCAGCTCGGGCGGCACCCCCAGCGCCCGGCCCAGGTCCTGCAGGGCCAGCGGCAGGCGGTAGCGGATCTTGTTGCACACCATCGCCTCGGTCGCGGCGCCGAAGCGCTCCTCGACCCAGGCCAGCACCTCGTCGCGGCGGCTGCTGGAGATGTCGATGTCGACGTCGGGCATGGTCGACTTGCCGGTGTGGAGGAAGCGCTCGAAGAGGAGGTCGTGCTTGAGCGGGTCGGCGCCGGTGATGCCCAGCAGGTAGCAGAGGATGCTGGCCGCCGCCGAGCCCCTGCCCGCCGCCAGGATGCCGTGGTTGCGGCAGTAGTCGGTGACCTCGGCCGCGACCAGGAAGAACTCGGCCAGGCCCAGGGCGCGCACGGTCGCCATCTCCTCCTCGAGCTTCTTGCGCGCTTGCGCGAGCCGCTCGCCGGGGTAGCGCTCGAGCAGCGCCGCGTAGCAACGCTCCTCCAGGTGCTGCTCGGGCGAGACGCCATCGGGGATCCCCTGGGCCCGGGGCGGGATGAGTCGCTCGGGCAGCAGTTCGAAGTGACTCTCCCGGGCCAGGGCGTTGGCGTTGGCGTGCGCTTCGGGGAACGGCAGCCGCTCGTACGTCACCTCCGGCTCGAGCAGGTAGCTCTCGGCGTTGCGGGGCCGGGCCGCATTCGGCTCCTCGACGGTTATCCCCAGGCGACCGCACACCAGCGCATCGTAGAGCCGGTAGTCGCCGGGCCGGGCGTAGCGCACCGGCGGCGCGGCGACGACGGGCAGACCCAGGCTGTAGGCCAGTCGGCGGAGGACTCTCGTTCGGCGGGTGTCCCAGCGGCGCAGGTCGTGATAGAGCTGCAGATAGAGCCGGTTGGGGAACGCGCCGGCCAGCTCACGCAGGAGTGATTCGAGTTCGCTGACGCGCCTCTCGGCCAGGTAGACGCTGGGGAACCCCTCGCGGTCGCCGGTGAGGAGCGCCAGATCCTCGGAGCGGGAGATGAGCACCGGCCAGGGCACGTCCTTCTCCTCCCGTTCATGGGCGAGCGTGATCATCGTGTTGAGCCTGGCGTAACCCTGGCGGCTCCGGGCGATCAGCACCAGCGGGAAGGTGCGCTCCTCGATGCGCACCGGCACGGTCGCGCCTATGAGCGCCCTGAGGCCCTGCTCGCGAGCGGCCTCGAACAGTTCGACGCCGCCGCTCACGCTCAGATGATCGGTCAGCGCCAGGTAGCGGTAGCCGAGCTCGGCGGCGCGCTCGACGAGGGTCTTTGGGGAGGCCGTGCCTACGCCCAGCGAGTAGTAGGAGTGGGCGCAGAGGACGGCTTCCAGGGCTTGCGCCCGCCCTGGTCCCCGCTCGCGGGACGCTGGAATCGATTCCGTTCGAGCGAACCCCCCGTACATACCTTAATTATAAAGGTATGAATCGGTGGTCGATTTCCCTGGGACTCCAAATCGGAGGGATCTCCGCCGAGCGGGCGCCAACAGCCGCACATCGAGCGACCGGCCGCCTACGGTGCGAGGACGGTCACTGCGCGTTCAACTCCACCGCTCGTCGGACGAGCGCTGCGAAGGCGCCTTCGTCGATCTCGTCACCCTGCCGCAGGTCGATCGCCCGCCTGGTAGCGCCACCGAAGCCGGAGTTGAAGAGACCGGCGGGATCGTCGAGCAACGCCCCCTTGGCGAAGGTGAACTTCACCTTGTCCTTGTACGTCTCGCCGGTGCAGACGATCCCGTCGTGCGACCAGACCGGAACCCCGCTCGGGTTCGACGGTTTTCTCCACTTGACCTCCTCGACCACGGCGGGGTCGGCCTCGTGGATAAGGCGGCGGATCCGGGCGAGGATCTCCCGCTGCCAGGCGGGCAGCTGCGCGATCTTGGCGTCGATGAGCCGCGCGGCGCTATCGCTCTCGTTCGGCATGTTCATCTCCTCTCGGTCACCGCGAGACGGCTGTGAAACCAGGCGTCGCCTGCGCGGCGGGTGTGCGATCGAGCGTCGCCCGCGCGGAGGGTAGGCACATCAGGCGTCGCATGCGGAGGGTATCCGGCAACCAGGCGCCGCTGCGCGCGGTGGGTGGGCAGGCAGGCGGAGCCCGTCAAGGGTCTGCTCGAGGCGGCCTCACCGTGCGCCTCAGGAAGTCCTCGAACATCGGCACGGTGAAGGCGATGTCCCCATGGGCAGGACTGTAGATCATCCCTTTCCTGATGAGCTTCGCACGGCGCGGTCCCAGGCTCTGGACCGACTGGCCCAGGGCCTGGGCCACCTCAGAGGACCTGTACGGACCATCCCCCGAACGCGCCATCGCGATCACGTACTCGCGCTCCTTGGGCGTAAGCCTATCGAATCTCACCCGGAAGAAACCTTCGTCCAACCTCTCGACCGCCCGCTCCGAGGCGAGCTCCACGTCGGCGACTCCGATGGGGGAGTCGTTCGCCGCGTTCCAGGCCTGGAATCCCCACTCCTGCAGGAAGTAGGGGTACCCCCTGGTGCGCTCCACGATCATCTGCAGGGCGTCGTCGGTGATCGACTCGCCTTCGTCGGCCAGCGGTTCCCTTATCGCCTCGGCCGCAGCCGCCGCATCCAAGGCCCCGATGGCGGTGAAGTCGAAGAGCCTCTCTGCGTACGATTTGGCATTGCCCGACAGGCCGGCCACCTGGGGCAACCCGGCCCCCAGCAGGATGATCGGCAGCCTTCTCTGGTTCAGCCGGTGGATGGCGACGATGAGGGCAGAGAGTTCTTCCGTCGACAGGTACTGGATCTCGTCGACGAGCAGCGTTACCCCGCGTTGGGCCGAGGCAGCCGCCTCGCCCACGCGGACGAGCAGCTCGCTCAGGTCGTACTCGAGGATGCCGCTGTCGGCTGTGCCGGGCTCGGGGTCGACCGAGATGGTGACCTCGCCGACCGAGAGCTCGAAGGCGCTGGCGAAGGCGCGCAGTACCCTCAACGCGCGGTGGGCCGAGGCCCGCGCCTTCTCGATCACCGACAGCTTGCGCAGCACCTGATGGATCCGCGGGTAGAGGAGCTCGGCGAGACTGCCATCCTCGGGCGCCTCGATGAAGGCCGTGAGGTGGCCCTCCTGCTCGGCGAGGAGTTCGAAGCGGTTGAGCAGCACCGTCTTGCCGCTGCCCCGCAGGCCCAGCAGGACGAGGGAGCGGGCGTGCTTGCCGGCGCTGACCCGACGCAATGTGGTCGTGGCCCGGGCGAGGATCTCGTCCCGTCCGGCCAGCTCCGGCGGCTGGGAGCCGGCACCTGGAGCGAACGGATTGCGTACCGGGTCCACGCCTCAATGTATCAGAGTATAGGTTTGTATATGCAGTTCGAGCTATACACGGTTATATTTCGGTATACGGTCCCTCCCCTAGTCGTGACTGCACAGCGGTGCCGGCAGCGTCAAGGTCCCAGCGACATCCGGTGGGAACGAAAGAACGGCCCGTCCTGAACTGCGGACGGGCCGTAAAAGCGACGAGACGGGATCACTAGCGGAAGATCCCCTTTGGCAGGCAGGCAGAGACGACCCAGTTGGGGGCGTCGACGACCTCGCTGATCTTTAGGTTGACCGCCACGCTGCAGAGCGCGTAGGCGAGTTGCAGCTCGAGCGCGTACTCACGCCCCATATGTTCGATCATCGAGCGGACCGCGTCCCGGGCAGCGGCCATCAGGTCGGGAGCGACGCCGGTGGTTACGAAGAACCCCTTGGCGCCCTCGCGATCGTGCGCTCCCGGGGCGACGTCGTACTGGGGAGTGGGGATACTCGTCCCCTTCTTCACCGACAGGCGAACGCGGATCTTCATCGCCGTCTCGATGGCGGTTCCGCACACCTCGCCGTCACCCTGGGCGGCGTGCGTGTCCCCGACCGAGAAGAGCGCGCCGGGCACCTCCACGGGCAGGTAGAGCTTGCTCCCGATGGTCAGGTCGCGGATGTCGAGGTTGCCGCCCACATGCCGCGGCGGCACCACCGAGTGAAGGCCCTTCTGCGCCGGAGCAACGCCGATCGTCCCGGGGAACGGTCGGAACGGCAGTTCGATCTCATCGGTGAACCGGACCGAGCGGCCGTCGTATCTCGAGATGTGGAGGAATGGATCGGGGAACTCGTCGGCCAGCAGGCCGAAACCGGGGATGAGCGCGGTCCAGCCCCAGCTGTTCTCCTCGAAGCCGAGGATCTCTACCTCGAGCGCATCACCCGGCTGGGCCCCATCGACGTAGACAGGCCCCGTGACCGGATTCACCCGCTCGAAGTCGAGCCTGGCTACGTCTTCGGTCGTGGAGTCGGCCGTCAGCTGGCCCCCGGAAGCATCGACCGTTCCCACTTCCAGCTCCGCCCCGGCCTCGACCCGGATGACCGGTTCGATCGAATTGTCCCAGCCGAAGTGGTGATGCCGGTCGTGGATGGTCTTGAAGCTAGTCAACCCGATAGACCTCCTGGTAGTTCACGGGGATGTGGATGGGGTCGGCGAACACGGAGTCGGCTCCGCCTACGCCGTCGGAGTGCATGGTGAAACGGGTCTCGTTGAAGATCGGGATCCAGGGCGCGTCCTCTTCCATGATGTCGACGAACATCTGACTGTAGAGGTCGATACGCTCCTGCTCCTGACCCGGTTGCGCCATGGTGTCGTACTCGGACGCCCGGGCGTCGATCTCCTCGTTACAGTACTTCGCCCAGTTCCAGCCGCCCGGGACAGCGCCTGCACAGGAGAGGATCGGCCAGAAGAAGTTGTTCGGGTCCGGATAGTCGGCGATCCAGGCCATGCCGCCCGACCAGAGCAGCGGAGCCTGGCCGGCGCCACCCGCCTCGATCACGGTGCTCTGAGCCTGAGCCCGCAACTCGACATCGACGCCGATGACCGACAGGTCCTGCTGGATGGCCTGCGCGATACGGTCGTTGGGTGCGACGTTGAAGGCGTAGAGGACGGTGCTGAAGCCATCGGGATAGCCAGCGTCGGCCAACATCTGGCGCGCCGCCTCGGGGTCGTAGGGGTAGCCCTCGTACTCCTCGGCGTAACCGGGCATGAGCGGCGGCAGGATCTGGTTGGCGGGTTCAGCGCGATTGTTGATGATGCGTACGATCCGCTCCTTGTTGATGGCCATGTTCAGGGCCTTGCGAACCTGCGGGTCGTCGAGCGGAGGGGTCTGGGTGTTGAGAGTGACGTAGGTGGTGTTCAGCTGTTCTCCGCGCACGACCTGGTCGCTCAGGTCGGGATCGTTCATCACCTCGGTGAAACGGGCCGAGGGGATGCCGTCGCCGAGGACATCGACCTGCCCGCGCTGCAGCTGCAGGAAGGCCACGTTCGGATCGAGGCCTACCTGGAAGGTGATGCGATCGAGGTAGGGACGGTTCTCCACGAAGTAGTCGGGGTTGCGCTCGAGGACCACCCGCTGGCCCAACACCCACTCGTCGAGCATGAATGCGCCGGTGCCCACCGGGTTGTGCCCGAAGTCGCCGGCAGCGGCCTCGACGGCCTCCTGCGGAACCACGTGGGCGAAGTTGAGCGCCAGCTTGTGGAGGAAGGCAGCGTCCGGTTGGGTCAACTCGAAGACGACGGTGGAGTCGTCGGGCACCTGTATGCCGGTTACCTCCTCGGCCTCCCCGTCGATGAACTCCTGAGCTCCCGCGATCCCGAGGTAGAAACCCTGCCCGGGGCTCTGGGTATCGGGATCCAGTACTCGCTCGAGCGAGTACTTGACGTCGTCTGCGACCAGTTCACGGCCGTTGTGGAACACCACTCCGTCGCGCAGATGGAAGGTGTAAACGGTGCCGTCCGGGGACACCTCGAAGCTCTCGGCCAGGTGGGGGACGAGTTCGGTCGTCCCGGCCCGGTAATCCATCAGGCCATCGAAGATCGACTTGATTATCGACCAGTTCTGCCAGTCATAGCCGATAGCGGGATCGAGGGTCGAGAGGTCGTTCTGGAACGAGACGACCATCGCCCCTCCCTGTTCCTGAGCCTGCGAGGCTCCCAAGAAGAGGGCCACGGTGAGGCTCAGCAGGAAAATCCGGATACCTTTCATGTCACGTCCTTTCGCGGCTGAAGACCGGTCGGTCAGCCGTACTGGATCCTTGGGTCGAGGAACGGATAGATGAGATCCGCCACGAGATTGCCTATGACTACGAACAGCGCTGTTACAAGTACACCTCCCATGATCACCGGAATGTCGACGAGCTGGATAGCCTGCCAGACCATCTGGCCGATGCCGGGCCAGCCGAAGACCGATTCGACGACGACGATGCCTCCCATGAAGACACCTATATCGAGCCCGACGAGGGCGATAACGGGCAACACGGAGTTCTTCAGGACGTGCTTGAACAGGATCTTGCGGGGCAGCACCCCCTTCGCCCGAGCGGTCCGCACATAATCCTGCCGAAGCACATCGACCATCGATGAGCGTGCAACACGAGCGTACCACCCGCCCCCCGCCAGGCCGACCGTTATCGCAGGCAGGACCACGTGAGCCACCGATCCGTAGCCGCCCAGCGGGAAGAGCGGGATGATGTAACTGAAGGCGTACAGGAGCAGCAGTCCCACGACGAACTGAGGGGCCGATACACCCAGGAAGGCGAACGCCATCACCAGCTGATCGGCTGGCTTGCCCCGCCGGGTTGCGGCGACTATGCCACTGGGGATGCCGATGAGCAGTTCGAAGAGGATGCCTGCGAGCGCCAGCTGAACGGTGGGCCCGATCCGGGATGCGATCAGTTGCGAAACGTCTACCCGCTGCACGTAGGAGCGGCCCAAGTCGCCACGCACCGCACCCCAGAGGTAGTCGACGTATTGCACCGGCAGCGGCCGGTCGAGGCCGAGTTCGTGGCGGATGCTTTCGACCGTCGCCGGAGTAGCGCTCCTGCCGGCGATCATCCGGGCGGGATCGGCCGGGAGCAGGAACACCAGCAGGAAGGTGATGACACTGACCCCCAGCAGCACGGCGACTGCCTGGAATATGCGGCGGATCAGGTAGCCGAGAAGCAACGGCTCACCTCCGCTCCGAGAGGTCGAGTGCGTCGCGGAGCGCTTCGCCCAGGAGGTTGAAGGAGAGCGAGGTGAGCAGGATGGCGAGGCCGGGGACGTAGACCAGCCAGGGGGCGGTGAGGAAGTATGACTGGCTCTCGTTGATGATCCCGCCCCACGACGGTGTGGGCGGCTGCACTCCCACCCCCAGGAAGGAGAGGGCGGCCTCCAGCAGCACTGTCGTCGAGATCCCCAGGGTGCCGAAGACCAGGAGCGTGGACACCAGGTGCGGCAGGATGTGACGGGCGAGGACCCGCGGCGCTGGAGCCCCGATGGCGTTCGCCGACTCGACGAAGTCCCGCTGCGCTATCGACAATACCTGGGCGTAGACGGCGCGCGCGATCCATACCCAGTTCACGAGCGCGATCACCAGGGCGACGATCCAGAGGCTGGGTCGCAGGATGGCCGCCAGGGCGATGGCGAGTACGAGCGCCGGGAACGCGGTCATCACGTCGGTGAAGCGCATCAGGATCACCTCGGTCGCGCCGCGGAAGTAGCCCGCGGCTATTCCCACCACCGCGCCCAGGATGATCGCCACCCCGTTCGCGGCCACGCCGACTATCAGGGAAACGCGGGCCCCGAAGATGACCCGTGACAGCAGGTCCCGGCCCAGCAGGTCCGTCCCCAGGGGGAAGCGACCTCCGGGGGGCAGAGGGTTGCCCTCGAGCGTCAACCCCTCGAAGAACTGTCGCGCCGGGTCGTAGGGTGCCAGGAGCGGCGCGAAGACGGAGACGAGGACGAGCACCGTCACGCCGACGAGGCCGAACATCCCACCCGCGTTGCGTCGGAAGCGCTTGAGCCAGGAGGGGACTTCGCGTTGCTTGGCCGCTGTCATCTGCATGATGGCTCTTGGACCTCTAAATAGTATTCTTCGCGCCAGGGCGGTAACCGCTGACGCGACGTCGTATGACCCTCTTCTGCAGAAAGCCGGCTCACAGGCCGCTCGATGGATCAGGCAAGGCCTACCTGTTGCCCCCGAAGAGCTTGGGGACGTTGTACCACACAACCAGCGGCACGAGGGCAGCGCAACGCGTGACAGACCCGTCTGGGCGGCATCTGCCGGTGCCGCTTGGCATGCCGGGCGGGACGGTCTGCCGGTGAGTTCCCGAGCCGGTCTAGGGCGAAATACCGTCGCTCCTGGCGCTCCGGCGCTCAGACGCCCCAGGGATAGGTCTCGGGCGGTCCGGGCTCACGCGGCTCGATGTGGAGCGGATGGAGTGCCTCGGTCCGCTCGAGGAAGAGGAAGGCGTCGTAACGCTGCGGGAGGATCGTGGGCACGTAGTTGCCGAAACGTTCGCGCCTGGGTTCGTAGACCACACCTATGGCGCGATGGTCCCGGAATTTTCGGGCGCGTTCCGAGAGCCGATCGGTGAAGAGCAAGCGGTTCCTGGCTCCGGCTCGATGGAAGATCTCCTCCCACGAGCCCTCCCGAGCCGGCGGGACGGTCATCCTCTCCATCGGAGCGCCCCAGAAAGGTCCGGCGATCACGCTGCCGTGATGGGAGCAGAACCCCACGAGCACGGTTCCCTCCTGGCCGTAGCGCTCACGAGCCAACTGGCCGGTATTGACCATCCCCGAGTCGGCCATGTCGGTGGCGCGGGCGTCGCCGATGTGGGTGTTGTGCTCCCAGACGATCGCCTTCGCCCCCGAGCCGTGGTGCTCGAGCAGCGCCTCGAGGGTGCCCATCATGTGCCGGTCGCGTTCGTTCCACGACTCGCGGCTCCCACGCACCATCGTCCGGTAGTAGCGCTCTGCGCCCACCACCGAACGCGCGTTCTGCTCGGCGTCGAAACTCGCCTCGCGGTCCTCCGGGTACCGTGGTGCTTTGCCGCGGACCTCAGCCAGAAGAGCGACTACCTCCTCTTCACAGGAAGTGGGCACGAAAGCGGTGGCTTCGGCGTAGGAATGTACGTCCTCGTTGTACGGCTCGAAGCAGGAGTACGCCCGCCGGGCCGTCTCCAACGCCTCTGGGTCGGCACGCTCGAGGTAACCCATGATCGCTTCCAGCGACTCCCAAAGGCTGTAGACGTCGAGACCGTAGAAGCCGACCATCTCCTCCTGGGCAACCGACCGGTTGTGGCGGCTCATCCACTCCGCCAGGGCAGCCACCTCCCAGTTCGCCCACATCCAGGTGGGCCACCGTTCGAAGGCGTGGAGCACCTCGCGCGCACTCTCCCCCGACCCTGGGTACCCCTTGACGTACCGGTTCACCCGGTAGCAATCCGGCCAGTCGCCCTCCACGGCTATGAAGGAGAAGCCCTTCTCGCGGATGAGGCGTTGGCTGATGAGCGCCCTCCAGCTGTAGTACTCGGAGGTGCCGTGGCTCGCTTCGCCCAGCATCACCACCCGGGCGTCACCGATCCGGTCGATCAGGGGGTCCAGGTCCTCGCGTCGATCCAGGTCCAACGCTACTCGTTCTATCTCTCGCCTCAGCTCGACGACCTCATCGGCGACCAGCGGTCCGTCATCTCGGAACATTCTTCACCTCCGGTTTTCGGCCCTGCAGGTGGGTCCCGAACCAGTCGCCCGCGAGCTCGACCACCCGTTCGAGCTTGCCTGGCTCCTCGAACAGGTGGGTCGCCCCCGGCACGACCTCCAGTGCCGTCTCTGCCTCCATTCGCCCCATCGCCTCCCGGTTCAGCCGGATCACCACGTCATCGAGGCCGCCTACGATGAGGAGCGTGGGCGCGAGGACCGCGCCCAGGGCCGGTCCCGCCAGATCGGGGCGGCCGCCGCGCGACACGACCGCGGCGACGGCGCGGTTACGTTCCGCTGCAGCCACAAGAGCGGCCGCGGCACCGGTACTGGCGCCGAAAAGGCCCACCGGGAGGCCCTCCGTCCGGGCCTGCTCCCCCAGCCAGCCGATGGTGGCGCATACCCGAGCCGCCAGAAGTCCGATGTCGAAGCGATGCTCGCGGGTAAGGGCATCCACCCGTTCCTCCGCCTCCGTGAGCAGGTCGACGTGCAGGGTAGCCAGGCCCGCTTCGCAGAGCGCCCGGGCAACGTACCTGTTTCGTGGGCTGTGGCGGCCGCTTCCGCTGCCGTGGGCGAATAGCACTACACCGGCAGGGTCGGTAGGCAGGGTGAGGTCGCCGTCTATATCGGCTGCACCCGTTGGGATGCGGACGCTTCTTTGCCTCACCTCGCTCAGGCTCTCTCTTCCGGGCATCCGACTCCAGTCTCGGACCTGCCCGAGCGAGACTAAGTGAGTTGGGCGCAAGTCCGCCGGGCAAGGGCACGCTCTCGTCACAACGGATAGGCTTAGACATGCCGCTGGAAATTAGAGTCGATCGATTCCGGGGAGTGATCGTGGTCCCCGAGAGCATCCCCTGCGAACCCGATCTCTTCGCCCAGGAACTCGACACGGCGCTCGAGATCTGGACTGCCGGGGGTTACCGGCTAGCCTGGCTCGAGCTTCGGCTCGAGCTGGCCGAGTTGATCCCGCTGGCTACCGCGCGCGGCTTCCGCTTCCACCACACCTCCGGCGACAGCCTCATGCTCACCAGGCGACTCTCTGCCGATTCGTTCGTGCCGCCCTTCGCCTCTCACTACGTCGGGGCCGGCGGCGCGGTGTTCTCGCCGGAAGGGGAGATCCTGGCCGTTGTAGAGCGCTACGGGCCGGGTCACTACAAGCTTCCCGGCGGGCTGGTAGAGGTGGGCGAGGATATCGCCGACGGGGTCAGGCGCGAGGTTCGGGAGGAGACGGGCGTCGACAGCGACTTCCAGGGGTTGTTGGCGGTCACCCACGCCCCGCGTTGGATCTTCGGCCGGGCGAGTCTCTACCTGGTGTGCGCCCTCGAGGCGGTGAGCCGCGAGATCGTCAGGCAGGAATCTGAGATCGCCGAGGCCGTCTGGATGCCTCTCGCGGAGTTCATGGCCAGTGACCGGGTGTCTCCCTTCACTCGGGACGTGTTGCAAGCGGCCATGGAGGGTGACGGCCTCAAGCCCAGGTCGTACGAGAGCGTGACGTCGAAGTCGACCTGGGAGCTGTTCCTGCCCGAATCGGACGACTAGAGCAGCAGCTGGTCCGGATAGACGACTTCCAGCTCAACTATCTCGTCTGGAACGAAGTCCTTTCGATTGTTGGTGATGAACCGGTCGGCTCGGCCATGGACCGCAGTGGCCAGGTGTAAGGCATCCAGGCTTCTCAGGCTATAGGTGGCCCCGAGTGCGGTTGCCAGTTCAGCAGTGGGCTGGTCGACCGGAAGCAGTTCGAGTCTGGACAGTCGTTTGGCGAGCAGGGCAAGTTCGTTGTCGTTTCTCCTACGTTGCCGTTTGATCAGCAGTTCCGGCAGGAGTAGCACGGAGCCGATCAGTCGGAGTTCCGCGGTCGTTCGGGCGAGCAGCTGGTTTATCGGCTTGCCGAGTTGATGCTGTGGTTGAGCCGAGTAGATGAGGACATCTGCGTCGAAGGCGATGGCTCCGTAGTTCACTCGGGCTCTTCGAACGGTTGAGACTCGTCCCTCTGTGCCCTTATCGCATCCACGAGCTCCTGAGTCCGCTCGACACTCAGTCCTGTCGCTTCATCCAGCGGCGGCTTCTCCCGGCGTAGACGTTCCAGCTCTTCGTGCAGGCGCTCCGCCGCCACGGTGCTTGGCGTTCTGACCATCGGCCTCCTCCTCGAGGGATGCACCCAGACTGCTACCACCTCGCCATTCTGAGTGATCTCCACCTCCTCGCCCGCCTTCACCTTTTCGATCGCCTGGCGCATCTGAGCTCTTGCCTCACTGACCGTCATCCGAGCCATGGATCATTGTACAGTTCGTACAGCGACGTACCTGGTTGGTGAGGCCGCCGTTGCGAAGCCGCCCTGAAGTGTCATGCAATGGTGTTAGTCACGGGAAGGGGTCGCTATTTCTCTCCTAGTCGGCAACTCCCGTCACGCACCACTCCCCGCCCTCGCGGTAGATCTCGACGAGCCTGCCGCCGTCCAGCTCGAGCAGGTAGTAGTCGCGCCTCATCTCCTTCGCCCACCAGCGGCCGGCGACGCGCCACTCGTCGATCACCCGCTTCACCCGTCCACCGGAACTCGGTCGCGCCCGTCCACCGGGACCGGTCCACATGCCCGGGGAGTCGGCCGGGCCATCAGCGGAGGACCAGTTCACGCGTCCGGGCCTGCCCTTCTCCACGACCACCAGAGCCGGTTGCTGGATTCGCCTCACGCTTCACCCCCTTCGCGTCGAGCCCGGGCGGGTCACGGGTGAGCGCTCGCTCGTTCCGATCGCTCTCCCGCTCGGACGGTCCGTCCTGCCAGCGCCCCCGCTCGGTCCGCTCCTGCTCGGTCGGTTCGCCCTGCCAGCGCTCCTGCTCGTCGGCATGCTCCTCGCCCACCGCCGGCCGCCGCCAGCGCCAGGCCAAGTCACTCGATTCGGCGTAGGGATCGAGCCACTCGACCTCCACCGCCGCCCGCGGGAAGCGCCCCAGCAACTCCTCCCAGGCCGCCTCGCGGCGCTCGCGGGCGAGCCACAGGCTCCCCTGTCGAGCGACCAGGGCCGGCTCGGGCAGCTCCAGCGACAACGCTTCGATCCCCACCGGCGCGGCGCCGGTATCGGCCAGCGCCAGCCCCGCCAGCAGCGCTATCTCGCGCCTGGCGCGGAGCGGTTTCTTGGCGAAGCGGGTGGCGCGCATCTGCACCCCGGTCACCTCGGCAGACAGAGTGAGGCGACCGGAGGCGCGTCCCGCCAGGGCCTCCTCGAGCGCTCCGGCCAGCCTCTCCACTGCCGCCTCCAGCGGGCCGGGCTCGAAGACCGGCTCCTCGAAGCGGATCTGCCGCTTGAGGGCACGGGGCGGCTGCGCGAGCGGCAGGCGTTCGCGCCGGGGACCGTGGAGGTAGGGCCCCAGGAGGCGAGCCTCCCCGCCAAGGAACGCCCGCAACTGCCCGGGGCGCCAGCTCGCCAGTTCGCCGGCGCTGGTGAGCCCCAGCCAGCCGAGCCGCTGCAGCGAGTAGCCGCTCAACCCAACCCCCTTGAGGAAGCGGAGCGGCAGTTTGGCCAGGAAGTGCGTCTCGCTCCCCTCGGGCAGCACCCGGCAACTACCGGCACGGGCGCTGAGGGCAGCCAGTTCGGCGATCTCACAGGTCGTGGCGTGTCCCACCCGGACCCGGTACGACTCGGCCACCATCCGCGCCTCGGCGGCGGAGACTCTGAGGAGCAGGCGGCCACGGCGGGAGCCGTCGAGGAACGGGCTAAGGCCGTGCAGCTCGTTGAGCACGCTCTCCCAGGCGGCCTGCAGCTCCGCCTCGCTCACCTCGACCACCCGCAGCGCCTGGCAGCGCAGCCGGGCTCCCGAGAGAGCCATGCCCGGCACGACCCCCTCACGCCTCGCTTCTGGGGTCGCGTGGATCACCCGGTTCTGCTCGCTCGTCACCAGCGGAAGGCCTCGCAGTTCGGGGCTGTTCCGCTGCGCCCACCACAACTCGAGCGGCTCGAGCACCAGGGCTGCGATCATCGGTTCCCTCCAGGGCGGTGGGGGCGCGCCCTGGCTCCGTGCTAGGCTGAATGGAGCCAGGACTACCTTTCGAACGGTGGCTTGGACCTCGGACACATCTTTGCTTGGCGGCGGGATGTGTCCTTCTCTTTCATCGGTCCTCTCGCATTCGAGCCGCTAGGCACGGCCCGTCATCGGTCGGAGTGGCGCTCTACCCACCACCTCCCTCGCTCAGCAACTGCTCGACCACCTCTCCCCGGAGCAGCGACCGGAAGACCCCGTCGATGTGCAGGTCGCGGGGGTCGACCTCGAGGGTCGGATAGTCGGGGTTGTGGGGCCTCAGCAGGTAGCGGCGCGGCGAACCGCTCCAGTCGAGGTACTTGAGGGTGGTCTCGTCGCTCCCCACCCTCACGGCACAGATCTCGCCGGAGCGCTGCGGCTGGCCGCTCTGCAGCACGACCACGTCCCCCTCCTGGATCCTCTCGGCCATCGAGTTCCCCCGCACCCGCAAGGCGAATCCCCCCTCCAGGCCACGCAGGGAGAGGTGTCCCTCGGGCTCGGGGTAGGCGCCCGCCGGCAGGCCGGCGGCGATCTCGCCGAAGAGCGGGATGCCACCGGGTCGGCGGCGCAGGGAGAGCTTGGGACTGCGGCCGGGGCCGCGGCTCTCCAGGCTCAGGTGGCCCTTGCGGGCCAACGCTTCGAGGTGACCACGCAGGGTGGGATAGCTGATGTCGAAGGCACGGGCGACCTCCGCCGGATCGGGCAGCTCCCCCTGCTCGTCGAGCCGACGCTCGAGGAAGGCCAGTATCTGGAGCTGCTTGTGGGGCGGTCGCGCCATCTCCTCCTCCTTACCCTACATATTATAGGGTAACGATCAGGATAGGCCCGGGTTCGCCGAGTTGTCAAGCGGGCGGAGGCCCCGCCCCGAACAGTGCAACAGGCCTCAGGCGCACATCATCAGAAGGTTGCCGTCGCAGTCGCGGAAGTTGAACCAGTGACCGTTCTGGATGACTTCCCCGTCGTACTCCACGACCTCCACACCGTGACGCCGCATGTGGGCGAGAGCGGCGTCGATATCGTCGGTGGCGAGCATGAAGAGGGGGTAGCGGCCACGCTGGATGTCGGCCGGTCCATCGGGGGTCAACTTCTGATCGAGGATGAGGCTGGGGCCGCGCTCCAGCTCGATGATGCAGAGGTGCCCGAAGACCACCTCCCCGACCGGCAGGCCGAGCACATCGCGGTACCACTCACGGCTGAGGTTCACGTCGAGGACGGGAACGAAAACGTTGGCGACTTCGTGCTTCACAGGCGCTTCGCTGAGAGTAGTGGCATCTGTCACGAGCGGCAGGCTAACCCGGGAACTAGCCCGCGGCAACCGAAGGGCGATTTTTTTCGGCCCGAGGGACAACGGCGCACCGGTCATCGGCCCCCCGGCGATAATCGAACTGACGAACCCGAAGGGAGTGAGATGGCGATTCAGACCTCTTTGACACGGCTCCTGGGCCTCGAGCATCCCATCATCCAGGCGCCTATGGCAGGAGGAGCTACCACCGTGGACCTGGTTGCCGCGGTGTGCCGGGCCGGCGCCCTCGGTTCGTTCGGGGCGGCCTACGACCCCCCGGAGAGGATCGTCGAGCACGCATCCCGGTTGAGGGAAAGAACCGGCAAGCCGTTCGCGATCAACCTGTTCGCCCCCCTCCCGGAACCGGCTGCGGGCGACCCGAGCGCAATGATCGCCCTCGTCTCGGCCTACCACGAGGAGCTGGGACTGCCGCCGCCGGCCGTCCCGAAGTGGGCGCCCGATACGTTCGAGGAGAAGCTCGAAGCGGTCTTGGAGGTGGCCCCAGCGGTCCTCAGCTTCACCTTCGGGACGATACCGCCCAGCGCCATGGAGGCGCTGCACGAACGAGGCATCCTCGTGATGGGCACCGCGACTACCGTGGACGAGGCGCTCACACTCGAGCAACTCGGAGTGGACGCCGTCGTCGCCCAGGGGAGCGAGGCGGGAGGGCACCGGGGCACCTTCGGCGGGCCGTTCGAGAGCGGTCTGGTAGGGACGATGGCCCTGGTGCCGGCGATGGCCGACGCCCTCGGCATACCGGTGGTTGCCTCGGGCGGGATCATGGATGGTCGCGGCGTCGCGGCGGCCCTCGCCCTGGGTGCGCAGTCCGTGCAGATGGGAACGGCTTTCCTGACATGCCACGAAGCCGGCGTGCCGGAGGCCCACAAGGAGGCGATCCTCACCGCGCGGGAAGATTCGACCCGCGTAACTCGAGCCTTCTCCGGACGGCCGGCGCGGGGAGTGCGCAACCGTTTCATGGATGAGATCGAGGCGGCCGCGGAACCCCTGCCCTTCCCGCTGCAGAACTCGCTCACCCGCGGCATGCGCAAGGCCGCGGCGAGAGCCGGACGAGGAGACCTGATCTCGCTCTGGTCGGGCCAGGGGGTGCGGCTTGGCCGGCGGACAGGGGCGGCCGAACTGGTGGCGGCGGTCGCCGCAGAGCTCGAGGCGACCATCTCACGCTTGGGTAGCGGTACCGACCCGGGGGTGGCGCAGGCCCTCAGGTCACCGGCCGTCGACGAGTAGGCGCCGCTCCATGGGCCTATCCCCTATGCGCAAAAGCAGCTGAGGCTCGTACGCCTGGCCTTGCGCGCCGGGCTGCGGTGGGGGTACAGTTCGTTTCCCATGCGAATACTCGTATCCAATGATGACGGTGTCTTCAGCCCCGGCATCGCAGCTCTGGCCCGCATCGCCGCCGACTTCGGCGAGGTTCGGATCGTGGCTCCCGACGTCGAGCAGTCGGGCATGGGACACGCGATCACGATCAAGAGACCCCTCCACTATCACTCGGCCCCCATCAACGGCATCGAGGCCTACCGGGTCGACGGCACGCCAGCCGACTGCGTAGCCCTGGGAGCCCACCATTGGGATGAAGTCGACCTGGTCTTGAGCGGCATAAACCTGGGGTTGAACATCGGCCACAACGTGTGGCACTCCGGCACGGTGGCGGCCGCGAAGCAGGCCGCGTTCCTGCAGATCCCGGCCATAGCCTTCAGCGCCCCCTACAGCGACGAGCCACCCGACTACGACGACTATGCGCCCTACATCCGCAAGATCATCAAGATGTTCCTGCAGACTCCGAACCTGCCCTTGCTCAACGTCAACTTCCCCGAACGGCCCGACGGCACGATCATCTGGACGAGGCAGTCGGTGCGCCATTACGAGGGCGTGGTGCTGGCAGGGCAAGACCCGATGGGCAGGAATCACTACTGGTTCGCCGAGAAGGCTCGAGAAGGCGTCGAGGAGGGCACCGATCGCTGGGCAATAGAGCAGGGGCACGTCTCACTGACGCCCCTGAGGCTCGACCTGACCGACATGAGCAGCCTCGAACGGGCCCGCGAGATCGAACCGGTCGCCGTAGCCGACTGACCGACCCGACCCTTACCCGCCGGTCCGATGCGACGGGCCCTACCGTTGCGGTAGGCTGTCGGCAGACGCTAACCGACTACCGTCGTGGGCGCCCGGGCAGCGGGAAGGGTGAGAATGCAGCCTCGAGCCGAAGAGATCCACCGCGTACTCACGGCGTTCGTCGAACGTCGCGGGCCGCCCGAAGCGGACGCTTCGCGCCGGAGGTCGTTCTCGCTCACGGTGCAGGGCTCGGCGCCCATGGAGGCTCGCATCCGCGACCTGCGCGGCTCTTGCGCGATGATCGACATCGGTTCCTCGATCTTCACGCTTGCCTACGAGGACATCCTCGGCCTCGATCCGCTGCCGGCCGCCGAAGGGGGCTTGCGGATAACGGTCAAGCCCGGTTGCTTCGCGTCCCACGTCGCGGCTCGGTTGCACCGTTCGGCCAGGCGCCCGTGGAACAGCCAAGATCACGCACGACCGCTGGCCTCGCCTCAGGCCGTGACGGCCGGGGACCCGCTCGATCTGGACGCGCTTCTCGACACCATGGAAGAAGGCGGGGCCGCTGATAGCGACCCCACCGGAAGCGCCAGGCAGGATGTCGTTGGGAACAACGCGTCACGTGAGAGGTAGTTAGCGCAAGGGGAGCAGCCGGCTGCCGAACGGCAGGTCGAACTCGTCTCACCCGACGAGAAGGATACCAGCCGATCAGCCCCAGAAGCTGAGAAGAACGGAGAAGTAAGCGATCGTACGATCAGCGTCCCCGAGCCGAGAACTGTGGTAATCCTGGCAACCGGTCAGCCTCGTGCGAGCTTCACGGCCCGCAGGAGTTCGGCCAGTTCATCGCCGTCGACGCTGAGCCCGGCGCAGTTCTCCAGGTAGTCCTCGAGGATCAGGTCCCCGGCGGCGTCTAGCGCGCTCCTGATCCCCGCCAGCAGGGTGAGCGTGTCCTGACACGAGCGCTCTTCTCCTACCATCCGCTGCAATCCCCGCACCTGTCCCTCGAGACGCCGGAGTCGATTGATGATGCGGCTCTTGCGGCTGCGTACCGGTGCGCTCACGTTCTCTTCGGTGGCTGGCATCTGGCCTCCTCGGCCGCCTTGCGGCTACACGCGACGATATCCTGGCGGGGTATAGGCCGGCAACAGCCCGGGTCACCCGGCCCTGATCCGCTCGAGCACCCGCTTCATGTGGGGCCGGAGGCCAACCACCTCCACTTCCAGCCCGTGCCGCTCCGCCTCGCTGAGGAGCGAGTCGAGAACGAGCGAGCCCGAGAGATCGATACGGCCCAGCGCAGTAGCGTCGACCTTGAGTCGCTCCACCCCTTGGGCTGGCGGCAAGAGCTCGAGCTGCGCCTCCTCCAGCAGGTGAGTCGAACCGAACCAGAGGACCCCGGAGAGTCTCAGCACGAGCTCCTCTCCCTCCTCACGCACGACGATCCCCAGGTCCATCTCCCGGTACAGGTGAGCGGCTATCGCAAGGCCGATGCCTATCACCACCGCCACATCGATCCGCGGGGCGAGGGCGAGGGTGAGGAGGAAGGTCAGATAGGCGGTCAGCGCCTGGAGGCGGGCGTAGGTCCAGAGGCGCAGCAGCGAGGGCAGGCTGACCAGCTTGGCCACCGCACTGATGACGACCCCGGCGAGCACCGCCTCGGGGAGGTCGGCGAGCAAGCCTACGAACGGCAGTACCGCGAGCACAGAGATGCCGGTGATCATGCCGCTCCAGCGCGTGACCGCGCCGGCGGCGTGGTTGAGGGCCGATCGCGAGAAGGAGCCGCCAACCGGGAAGGCGCCCAGCACCCCGGAGACAAGGTTGGCGGCGCCCTGGCTCACCAGCTCCCGGTCGGGGTCCCACGACCTGCGTCCGGCATAGTGCCGGGCTATCGCCGCAGGCTCGGCGAAGCCGACGACGGCTATCACCAGCGCGCCGAGGATCAGGTGCGGAAGGTCCTGCCAGGGCAGCACCAGGTCCAACTGCAGCAGCAAGCCGCCGATCTCACCAACCGTGGGCCCCTCGTAGCCGACCAGCTTGCTCACGATGACGCCTACTACGACGGTCGCCAGGACCCCCGGAAGCAGAGGCGATATCCGCAGGGCGACCTGAATGACCAGGATCGTGGCGAGCGTGAACGTAACGGCCCACGGGTCCCAGCGGCCAGGGTGTCCGATCGTCTCGATGAAGCCGAAGGTGGGGTTCGGCACGCTGGTGCTGGTGCCCACGGCGGCCGGAAGTTGCGAGAGGATGATGAGGAGCGCGGCGGCAGAACTGAACCCCTGCATCACCGGCTGCGACATGAAGTAGGCGACCGCTCCGAAACGGCCCAGGCCGAGGATGGTTCGGATCAAGCCGACGGTCAGGGCGAGCAGGGCAGCCGCCGCGGCATACTCGGCGCTGCCCAGCGGGTAGAGGGGAGACAGTATGCCGAAGGTGAGGAGGGCGATCATCGCCGTGGGCCCCGTCTGCAGGTAGGGGCTCGAGGCCAGCGGAGCAGCCACCACCAGAGGCAGACTGGCCGCGATCAGCCCGACGACGGCGTCGACACCCGCGAGCTCGGCGTAAGCGAGCGCCTGGGGAACCAGCACGAGAGCTACGCTCGTACCTGCCAGCAGGTCACGCAGCCAGACCCGCCGGATCCGCTCCTTCATGCCTGGCAGGGAGTTCGCGGGCAGGAGGCGTCAGACACGACGCCGATATAGTACAGCGGTTCCGCGGATTCGCGTCGCACCCTTGCCGGAGTGCGATTTCCGACGCGAAACCTTTCACCTCGCGTGCGTCGATGTTCCCTTAGCATTCGCCCGTGATCCGGCAAAGCCCCCACATCCGAGCGCAGGAGTTGCGGCGCACCCTCTCCCAACTGATATTCGCCTGGGGATCGGTCGTCAGCGCCGCCATCTACGCGCTGCTCACCCTGCTGGGCCGCGAGCCCTTCATCGACGATCACCTCACGGCTACGGCCGTCACCATGCTGGGCTGCTACCTGCTGGCGAGGCTGTCCCTCGACGTCTGGCGTCAGCGGGCCGAGCTTACGCTCCGCCGACGCCGCGGCGAGGAGTAGACGGCAGAGGTTCTGCGCGGCCGAGGAACGGTGCTCAGCCGCGGATCTCCCTACCGCCAGGAACGGCAGGCAGCGCGTATCTCCAGCCGCGAGGAACGGTAGACAGCCGACAGACGGTATCTCCGGCGCAGGTCCACAATGGGCGCTCCGGAGGTTACCCTTGTCACTCATCGACATCCTGATCCCCACCATCGACAGGCCGCAGGAGTTGGCCGTGACCCTCGCCGGGGTCGCATCCCAGACTCACAGGGAACTCAGGGTGATCGTCGCCGACCAGAGCGCTACCCCAGCCTATTCGAGCGCGGCTATCGCAACCTTGCGACGGCTCATCGAAGCGCGAGGCGGGAAGGTCGACTGGCATCACCGGAAGCCGTGTCACGGCATCGCCGAGCAGCGCTCCTTCCTCCTCGAACGGGCGACCGCCCCGAAGGTGCTGCTCCTCGACGACGACGTCTTCATGGAGCCGTGGGTGTTGACCGAACTCGAGCGCGTCCTCGACGAGGAGGGGATCGGTTTCGTCGGAGCCTTCCCGGCGGGACTCTCCTTCGTCGACGACGTGAGGCCCAACGAGCAGCGAGTGGAGTTCTGGGAGGGTCCCGTCAGACCCGAGGTGGTGGAACCGGACTCGGCACAGTGGCAGAGGGCCAGGCTGCACGCCGCCGCCAACATCTATCACGCCGCGGAACGGCTGGCGCCGGGCACGGTCCGCCGCTACAAGGTGGCCTGGGTGGGCGCCTGTGCCCTCTACGACAGGCAGAAGCTCGAGGAGGTGGGCGGCTTCTCGTTCTGGAGCGAGCTCCCTGCCGACCACGCAGGCGAGGAGGTGTTGGTACAGAACCTCCTGCTGCGCCGTTGGGGCGGCTGCGCGATCATGCCCTCGGGCACCTATCACGCCGAGGCCCCTACCACCATCGGGGCGTCCGGGCGAACTCCACAGGCGAATGCGCTCACGCTGTTGCCAACCATGCTCGAGCGGCTCGGCCTGCCCCGCGTTCCGGCCGAGAACCCGAGGTAGGACGTGCTAAGGTCGTTCTGACCCGGAGGAAGTCCGATGAGCGAGCCCCCAATTCCTGCAGAGACAGGCGGTTTCGAACCTAGTTCGGCTGTTGACAGCCCCCTCAAACGTGCGGTGAGCGTGTCGATCGGCTCGAGCAAGCGGGATGTCGCCGTCGAAGTCGAACTGCTCGGGCGGAGAGTGCGGATCGAGCGAACAGGGACCGACGGCGATCTGACCAGGGCAGCCGAACTCATCCGCGAACTCGACGGCAAGGTGGACGCTGTCGGCCTGGGCGGCCTCGATCATTTCGTGATGGCAGCGGGGAGACGCTACTACTTGCGTGATGGTGCTCGTCTGGCTCGAGTGGCGAAGCGAACACCGGTGGTGTGCGGAGCCGGCCTCAAGGACACCCTCGAACGGGTCACGGTGGAGAAGCTCGATCAACTGATCGGTTGGAAGGATCGCAAGGTGCTGATGGTGTCGGCAGTCGACCGCTTCGGCATGGCGGAGGCGCTCGCTCAGCACCAGGCGCAGGTGCTCTACGGGGATCTTATCTTCGCTCTCGGCCTACCTTTGCCCATCTACGACCTCAGGCGCCTGGAGCTGGTAGCCAGGCTGCTGCTGCCGGTAGTGGCCAAGCTGCCCATCAGCTGGATCTACCCGACGGGAAGCAAGCAGGAGTCAGGGAAGGCCGGTAATCGAGCGAAGTACTTCGAATGGGCCCAGGTGATAGCGGGCGACTACCACTACATCAAGCGTTACGCACCGGAGCGCCTGGACGGGAAGATCATCCTCACCAACACCACGACCGCCTCCGACGTGGAAGAGTTGCGTTCGCGGGGCGTTTCACTGCTCATCACCACCACGCCCCGTTTCGAGGGCCGGTCGCTGGCCACCAACCTGCTCGAGGCGACACTGATCGCTGTGGTCGGGCGTCACCCTCTGGAACCGGACGAGTACCGGGCGATCATAGACGAGGCCGGACTCGAGCCGCAGATCGAGCGGCTCAACGACGAGCGCCCCTGAACACAGGGCCGCGCGGCAGTACCCTGACTTCGATGAACGACGGGAGTCCTGTTCGGGCCGAGAGCAGTGACAGCGGTACCGCGGGGACCGACAGCCTGCAGGAACCGACCAGACGGGAACGAGCTCGGCGGTTGGTACTCTCCTGTGGCTGGAACTCGACCGCCTACCAGATCCTCAATCCCGGCATCGATCTGTGGTTCGGTGATGACGACTACGCGGTGGTGGGGTTCGTCAGCAGATGGGGCGTGAGGGTGGCAGCCGGCGCTCCTGTCTGCGCCCCGGAGCTGGTCGCGGCGGCGGTGGCGGAGTTCGAGGCGGACGCCGCGAGTGAAGGCGAGCGCGTCTGCTGGTTCGGCGCCGAGCCGCGACTGGAGGAGCTTCTCGGTGGTGAACGAGCGATGGTGAAGCTTGGCGCCCAACCGGTATGGAACCCGCAGGAGTGGCAGGCGCGGGTGCACGGCCGCTCCTCCATCAGGGCCCAACTCAACCGCGCTCGCAACAAGGGCGTCTCGGTCAGCGAGTGGAGCCCACGGCGGGCGAGCGGGAACTCCGAGCTGCGCTCCTGCCTCCGCGAGTGGCTCGAACGCCGCGGATTGCCGCCGCTGCACTTCCTCATCGAAAGCGACACCCTCGACAGGCTCGAGGACCGGCGGCTCTTCGTCGCGGAACGAGCCGGCGACGTCCTGGGCTTCGTGGTGGCCTCACCCGTCCCGGCTAGGGACGGGTGGCTCATCGAACAGGTGGTAAGACGGCCGACTGCCGTCAACGGTACCGCCGAACTGATGATCGACACGGCGGTGCGTGAGCTCGCCGAAAGCGGCTCGAGCTACCTGACGCTGGGCCTGGCGCCCTTGGCTTCGATCGGGCCCAACCGGGGCCGCGAATCGTGGTGGCTACGCTTGCTGCTCGCCTGGGCCCGAGCTCATGGCCGGCGCTTCTACAACTTCCGCGGTCTCGAGTTCTTCAAGAGCAAGTTCCGGCCCCCTCGCTGGGACCCGATCTACGTCATCGACAGCGGCTCCCGGGTATCGCCGCGAACCATCTATGCGGTGGCGGCCGCCTTCAGCGAGGGTCCCCCTCTGCTGATGCTGGCAAGGGCGTTGGCGGGCGCCCTTTTCGAAGAGCTTCTGGCTGCCGCTCCCGGCAAGAGGTGAAACTGCTCCCCCGGGGACGCCGGGCGCTAGCGCCCCCGCTTGACGAGATAGACGTCCTCGCGGATCGGCGCGACCGAGCCGTCGGAGTTCCTCGAGACCTCGGCCAGGGCTTTCTGGACCGCAGCGATCGGCAAGTGGAGCTCTTCGGCGACCGCATATGCGCGCACGATCGCCGGCGTCGAGGGGTTCTGCAGATAGCTGGCGATGCGGCCCGTTACGTCGCCTTCGGCTTGCGCGCCTCCGACCAGTACCGGCTCTCGCTCCTCCGCGAGCTGGGGTTCCGGGGCCGGGGCCCGCCCCTGCCCTGACGCCGGCGCTGGCCGCTTCTGGGCCTCGCGTCCCCTGACGCCTCCCACGTCCCTATCGGAGCGGTTCGACTCGCTGCGGTTTCTGGGCTGTTCATCCTCCGCCTCCTGCCTGGGCGCCAGGGGCCGGCTGCTCTCGGGAGCGTGACGGCCAGGCCGTGCCTCCTGTCGGGGCGCCTCCCGAACCGTTCCGTAATGTTCGGGCTCGCCGCCGAAGAGCGTCTGCTGACGCATGTCGGAGCGTTCGAGCTTCTCCCGGACGCCGCCATCCGGCAGGTCGTCGGGGCGTACCACCGCGCGTTCGCTGGGCCGCAGCATCTGCCCTCTGCGCGGTACCGGGTCGTGCAGCACGTCCTGCCAGCCACCTTTCGTCTCGGGGACCGGCGGCGCCAGATAGGCGGCCGGCTCCTGAGCCTCGAGGCGCACCCGTGACTGCTCGCCCCTATCGTCGCCCCTCTTCTCGCGCATCCCGTCGCCCCGAGGTTCCCGCCCCAACTGCGGCGTCTCGAGCCGCACCCTCTCGCGAACGTAGCCGCCCTCAGCGCCCTGCTGTCCGGACTGACTC
Source organism: Trueperaceae bacterium (assembly GCA_036381595.1). Taxonomy (NCBI): domain Bacteria; kingdom Thermotogati; phylum Deinococcota; class Deinococci; order Trueperales; family Trueperaceae; species Trueperaceae bacterium. The sequence goes on from DASVCN010000041.1 coordinate 25,920, forward strand.
CAGTTCGCGGCCGACCCTCTGGCCACCGGCTCGCTCCGCGCTACCGCCTCCTGCGCGTCGCCCCGCTCCTGGCGGCGTTCGCGCTTGATGGGGGTGAGTTGGAGGCCGCCGGCTACGGCGATCGTCACCGCATCGTTCGGCTGCAGGTCGTGCTCTTCGAAGAAGGGACCCAGGCCCTCGAGTTCACGGGGCGGGACGAAGGTGACCGTGAGCTTGCGACCCAGCGCCACGTCGTTCGCTTCGATCTCGCCGGCCGGGAAGGCGTCATAAAAGCGACGAGGCAGGTTGAGCGTGCCTCGTCTGATGTCGATCCGGGTGAGGTCCACCTTCAGCGGCCGGGACTCTGCCCCCTCGCCGAGTGGCCCCAACTTGCTCACGTCACTCACCGGCACCTCCCGGTAGTACCCCCATCCTCATCCTCCGATCGACAGTGTGCTGTCCTTCGGATAATACAACATCCGTTCGATGAGGTGCATTAATGCACAATCCCTGGTACCCGGGAGGTGACGGTCGTCCTTTCGGCCGGTCAGTTCACCTGTCTACTCCACCCGGCACTGGAGGGTTAGCTGGACCGGCACCCCTTCGGCTGTAGTCGCAGAGACCTCGACGCTGCGCTGCTCCCCCTGGCTGCCGAAGCGGGCCGTGCCCGATCCGTCTCCCACCTCTTCCGAGGTGTCGAGGTAGTAGCTGTCGTCCGCAGTGGAGATCGAGACGTAGAAGCCGCCTTCGTCCGGTCGCCGGACGTCGTAGAGGTACACCTCCACGCCGGTGATGCGGGCGCCGTCGTACTCGAGCGGGTAGTAGCTGTACTGGAAGTCGTGGCTCTCGGCCAGCGCCTCCGAGCAGTAGGCCTCCTCGCTGCTGGGCAGGAGTTCGAAGCTCTGCCCGTCGAGGGTGAGGCTGAGCGGGCCGGCCGGAGCCGCCGCTTCCTCCTCGGCCCTCTCCAGCTCCTCGACCGAGGCGCCGGCCCTCAGAACGGTGTGACATTCGATCGTCGCTTCCAAGGGAGTGCCGTCGGCGGTGACCGCGGAGATGTGGACGGTCCCGCTGTTGCCCCGGTCGTCCACCGTGACGGTACCCCTGCCCTCTTCCGCGGAGCGGGTGTTGACCTCGTACCTCGTCTCCTGTGGGGTGAACAACGGGCCGAAAGAGATCGTGGTCAGGAACTCTGCGGTGCCTTGAGCGGCAGCCCTGGTGTCGACGATCAGCTGCAACGAGGAGAAGACGTCGGCATCGGTGGTGTCGATGCTGTACTGGTTTCCCCAGAGCCCTTCACCGGCGAAGCCGTAGGTGCAGGTGACGTCCCGGGAAGCCGTCTCGTAGCGACCCTGGTGGGGACCGGACCCGACCTCCAGAGTGATCGTCGTGGCCTGGGCCAGGGCCTGCCCGGATGCGGCTAGGACGAGAACGGCAGCGACGACTATTAAGCTCGTTCGACGAGTCATTGACCTTCCTTCCGGGACCCACCGGGGTCCCCGCGCGGGCATGGACGTGAGATCGCCCAGTGCAGCGACTCGGAGGGTATTCGCCGCAGCGTGACCGGTGCGTTACGGAGGGGGCAAGGTCAGGTCGAAGTCGGAACCGTCGCAACTCCGGCCGAGGCAGCTGTTCTCAGCAGTTCTCGGTTCACCGGGTTCGCGCTCAGGAAGCTGCTGCGGTCCGACTTCGCAGTCAGTCCAGCGCCCGCCCTCTCCACCCACTCCAGGCCGGCGCGAAGCTGGTCGTCGGCCCCCTCGGCTCCGGCGGCCGCCAGGATGCGGTAACGCGTCAAGAGGAGCTCGGGCAGGTAGAAATCCACCGGATCGTACTCGTCCAGCAGAGCGACCGCGGCATCGGCCTGCGCCAGCGCCTCATCGGTTCGGCCGAGGGCGAGCAGCGCCTGGGCGCAACGGGTGCGGGCGGCGATGAGCAGACCACCCAGTTCGTGTTCGCTGGCCAGCTCAACGGCTTCGAGTGCGGCGGCCAGCGACTCCTCGGGCGGCAGGGCGAGCGCCTGGAGCAGCAGCAGGTTGCCCCGTTTGAGGGGCCTGCCGCTCGTTCGCAGCAACTCCTCGGCCTCGGCAAGGAGGGGCGTCGGGTCGCCTCCCCGATACTGTTCGAGCATGGCCCGCACCTGGAGTATCGCGCTGCGGACCTGGTCCGGGACCTCCCCGGCCCGGCCCGCTCGGTTCAGCTCCTCCTCCGCATCGTCGAAGCGGCCGAGGAGGGTGAGCGTGACCGCGAGATGCCGCCTAACCGGTGTGACCAGCCAGGTATTGAGCTTCTCGGCGGCAGCGACCGCGCGCTGGAGGCAGTCGAGCGAGCTCTGCAGTTGGCCGAGGTCACGATGCGCCGTGCCGGCCGAAACGAGCGCGTGGACCTCGTACTCCTCGGCGCCGTGTACCTCCTCGAGCAGCAACAGCATCCGCTCGGCGGTCTCGAGCGAGGTTCGAGCCAATCCCAGCTCGGCCTGGCTCACCGCCAGATTGCCCATCACCTGGACCTGGCCCAGGCGGCCCGAGTGCCTGGCGCGCAGGGCAGCCGAACGTTCGTGATACTCGATCGCATCCCGGTGGCGATCGAGGTGGTCGAGTATCACCCCCATGTTCGCCAGCGTCTCGGAGAGCGGGATAGGGTCCTCACACCGCTCGCCCAGCTCGATCGCCTCCGCGAGGATCTTGAGCGTCTCCTCGATCCGATCCTGGAGCCAGAGGGCACCCACCACGTTATTGAGTAGACCCACCTGCAATCCCGGGTCGCCCGCGGCGACGGCGTGCCGGTACCCTTCCCGGGCGGCAGCCTCGCTCTCCCTTGCGCGAGCCACCATCTGGAGGAATATCGAACGGGTCTGCCACGCCTCGGCAAGCTGCGCCGGAGTGCGAGCGAGGCGGAAGAGGGAACGTTCCAGCTCTTCGTGACCGGACCCGTACTCGCGCTTCAGGAGTATCTCAACGGTGGCCGACAGCGTCGCGAAAGCCGCTGAGATCTCCCCGTTCCGCTCCAGCAGGCCCGCCGCCTGGAGGTAGAGGTTGGCGGCGTCGTCCAGCCTGTAGGCCGCTGCGGCCGAGTCTCCCGCCTCCTTGAGGAAGGGGGCGGCGCGCAGTTCGTCGCCGGCAGCGAGGTAGTGGCGGGCGACTACTCCCGGTGGTACCGGTATCTTCTCGAGGTAGGCGGCGGCGCGCTGGTGGAGCAGTCGGCGAGCCGCGGCAGGTATCCCCTCCAACACCGCCTGGCGTATGAGGTCGTGGTTGAACCCCTCTTCGCCGATGAGTTGCGCGCTCTCGAGCTCGGTCAGCGGCTCGGCCAGCTCGAGGGGCACGCTGTCGAGTATGGTCGCGGCGGCTTCGAGGTCGAAGGCCTCCTCCAGTACGGCGGCCACGCGGGCGAGCCGGAGGGCAGCCGGGGAGAGCCGGTCGAGCCGACGCGAGAGCAGAGCACCGAGCTGCCGGGAAGGGGGAAGACGTTCCGGGAAGGGGAGGTCGAGGCTTCCGGTTTCCGCGAGGCTCTTGAGCGTTTCGACCACGAACAGCGGGTTGCCGCCGGTGTACCTGGCCAGCCCCGAGGCGATATCCCCGGTAGGCACGGAGAGGGAGTCGATCAGCCGACCGATCGCGTCGACATCGAGCGGCAGCGGATCAACCGCAACCGCCCACTCGCCCGAGAGCATCTCCTCGACCCAGACGGCCCGCTTCGCCTCCAGTTCCCCGGCCCGGTAGCCGAGCAGCCAGCGGAGCCCGGCAGGGCCACTGCCGCCGTCGGGCAGCAGGTAGGCGATCGCTTCCAGCGAGGCGTCGTCGGCGTAGTGCAGGTCGTCGACGACGAGGGCGGTTCGACCTTCGGATCGAGCGAGCCCGAGCGCTTCACGCACCGCCTCGAGAAGCCGGGTCTTGTGCGCAGTCGTGGCATCGGGAGCCTCGTCTCGGGCGAGCTCAGGCACCAGGCGAGCGAGTTCGGCACGCGCCCAGTCGGGAAGATCCTGCCCACCGGCGCCGCTGAAGAGTTCCCCGAGCCCGCGCGAGAAGAGGGCGTAGGGGATGCTCCTGTCGCCGGGCCTGGCGGCGAATCGCAGGAAGGGTCCCTGTTCGGCGACGAACTCGAGCATGAGTCGCGTCTTCCCCATGCCCGCCGCTCCCCGAACGACGATCACCTTGCCCGCCTTCCAGGCCGATTCCATCGCCGTCCACTCCCGCTCGCGGCCAACGAGGAAGGGTGGCCGCTCGAGGGCGATGGGCAGCTCGGCTCGTTGTTCGCGTTCGGGAAGCGAACTCGCCTGCCGTTCTATCTCCCGGGCGAGGGCGACGGTCTCGGGCAACGGCTCGAGTCCCAGCTCCCGTTGGAGCGCTTCCCGGCTGCGGCGGAAGGCGCGCAGCGCAGCCGATCGGTCACCGCTCAGGTAGTGGAGTCGCATCAGCTTCCGGCACGACTCCTCGGAGAGCGGATCGATCTCCAGCAGCCGCTCGGCCAGCCGCACGGCGTTCTGGAGATCCCCCTGCTCCTCGTGGCGGCGGATCTCCTCCTCGAGCAACTGGTGACGGAGGAGCGCGAGGCGTTCGCGCTGAGCGATCAACCACTCGAGCAGTTCGGGGCAGTCGTCGTAGTCATGCCCGTCCAAGAGCTCCCCCATGAGAGCAGCTCGGTCCAGAGCACCGTCCGTCACGGCCCTCGCCTGTAGTCGGAGCACGTCGACGGAGACTTCCGGATCGAGCCGGAGCTGGTCGGAGGTGTCGAGGAGGTCTGCGCCGCAGGCCGTTCTCAGGCGCCGGAGGAGTTGCCTGAGGTTGCCACGGGCACGCTCCTCGCCCGATTCGGGCCAGAGCATGCCGGCCAGTCGCGAGCGACCGGTGGGCCCCTCCAGAGCCAGGTACGCCAGAAGGGCGGCCGTCTTTCGCTCGGGCGCGACGCGTTTCCCCGGTCCCAGGAGAGAGGTCTCCCCGAGGACCCGCAGTTGCCACGACATCTGCGCAGATTATAGGGCAGGGCACGATTCGCTGCGAGACCTCCTCGAAGGGCTCAGACTGGGCGCCCCTGGTCGGGGCGCCGGGTGTAGCGGTCCGGCGGTGGGGCCGGGGGTCGGGGGGCCGGGTGTCGGGGCGCCGGTACTCGGCGCCCCAGCCGGATCGATCCTCACTCCGTCACGCGCCGTACGTTCAGAAGCGCAAGGTGAGTTCCTGCAGCGCCTTCACCATCGCCGCTTCGGCAGCGTCGGCCATCAGCGGGCCATAGGTCGGATCTTCGTACGAGATCTGTCCGGCCAGCGGCACTCCGGTAACGCTGAAGTTCGGGTTGCGCACGCTGGCGCTGGCGTCGATGGAGGCGACTATCTCGCCCGTGATCACGTCCGTAGCCCGCATGTCGACTGCGACGTCGGCCGTTACGAATCCGCCTCCGAAGCCGGCGATGCCGCCGCTGGGCCGGCTCAGGGTGGAGCGGGTGAGCACGCCGGTTATCAGGTAGCCGGCGCCCGAGGCCCGGGCCAGCTCGGCGGGATCGGTGGACTCGAGCCCTTGGCCGGCGATGAGGGCCTGCAACTGCGATTCTTCGATCACCCGATAGCAGCCGGAGTTCACCATGAGGTTGACGAGGCGGGCACGGGCGGCCTCCTCGACACCGAGCACATTGGTCCCGCCGTATCCGCCGCCCACCTTCTCGAACTCGGCGATCATCACCGTCTCGGGGGTGTCGTCGTAGCAGGTGACCTGGGCGGCGGCGGTACTGGCCGGAGCCGAGGTGGTGGGGGCGCAGGCGGCCACCAGGAGCAAGAGGCCCAGGACGGCTGTCGTTAGTTGCTTCTTCATGCTTGTCTTCCCTTCCCTATCGCGATGCTTGCCCGAATCCCAGGAACGGGCCCACCTGGCGTGGCGTCACGCGGCGGTAACGGTCTCGGTCGCCCGCCGGGACCATCTCGGGCGAAGGTCGCACTACCCCGAGCGAACCGAAGAGCCGACCGCCTCACGACCCATCCCCGCCCAGGGTCAGCACCCGTTCGTCGTCGCCGCGCACTCGCACGTCTTCTATCACCGTTTCTCCGGCGATGCTGATCGAGTAGAGACCGGGCGGTACCGATACGCCGGCGCCGCCCACGGTCCCCACCGCCACGACCGTGCCATCGGGCGCGAGCACTTCAAACGCCGGCTGGAGCGCGTCTCGAAGGGCCGAGGCCAGTGCCGCTTCGTCGCTCGTGTCGAAGAAGCGGCCGCCTCCGAGTCGAGCCCACTGAGCGAAGGCGGCCTTCGCCTCGTCCGAGGCGACGTCGAACGAGATGATGTGGAGCTGGACCGAGAAGCCCGAGTCGCGCAGGGCCGTTACGGCGGCCTCGACATCGCCTCCACACGATTCCTCGCCGTCGGTCAGGAGGATCACCGTTGCGCCGTCGCCGCGATCGCCCAGGTCGTGGGGGACCTCTAGCAGCGAATCCGCGAGGGGGGTTCCCGAGAGTAGTTGAGGCTGGGCCGCGGCAACGACCCGCTGAACCTGGGCAGAGTCGAGCGGACCCAGCGGCAGATCGAGGCGGGTATCGCAGCTGTTGGGGCGGATGTGACCGAACATCCGCAGGGCGAACGGCGTTCCAGCGGGCAAGGTGTGGGCCACCAGGTCGTCGAGGACCTTCTTGGCGACCGCAACCCGGCTCGGACCGGAGGGCAGCGGCCGGCTCATCGATCCGGAGAGGTCGAGGATTATCTCGACCGGGGGATTGCCGGCCGTCCCCTCGGCGCGCACGACGCTGAGCAGCCCCGGCCCGGGCGGCTCGCGGTACTCGGTATCCGTGAGCAGGCTGTAGCGGGCGGGCCGCCTCAGATGGCAAGTCGCCCTATCGAACCCGGCCTCGAAGTCGCCCACGCCCCGGGCGTAGTCGTAGTAACCGCCGGCCACGTCGGCCCAAGACTGCATGAGGTCCTGAGTGTAGGTGGAGCCGGCCGAACTGGTCTCGAAGGTGAAGATGCGCGGCCGCACCCGCTCCAGCTCCGTCCATAGCCTGGCATTGAGGTCGAGGCCGGGGCTCTCTGCGTCGGTCATGAACATGATCGCCCGGGTTCCCTCCCGCTCACCCAGTGCAAGAGTGGAGGCGAGGAGGCTGGCCTCGGCGTTGCTCGAGCCGGCCGAGCGGTCGTAGTCGTTGAGCGCGCTCATCAGCTCGAGCGGGTCGCCGCTCCAATCGGGCAGCAGGAAGACACCCCGGGGGTCCTCCTCGAAGGCCAGCAGTTGAGCGACCTCACGCCCGGGCTGGACGTCCTGTACGAAACCCGCCACGGTCTGGTAGATGATGTCGAGATACGGTCCCATCGAGCCGCTGTTGTCCCAGGCGAAGACCACCGATCGGGGCGGTTCTTCGAGCCGTAGGTAGTAGTCGCCCGGCTGCACGAAGGCGGTCAGCGTCTTCTGGGCAGAGGATCCCGATTCGTCGAACAGTACGGGCTTGCCGCCGTCGTCCAGCAGGTCGTACTCGACGCCCAGTACCGGCTCGCCGGAGAGCGTCAGTTCGAAGCTGTTCTCGCCCTCCGGGACGCTTATGCGGTACCAGTCGACGTCCTCCCCGATCACTACCTGGCCTTCGACCGACTCCCCGTCCACGAGCAGCTGAGCAGTTTCAACGGTGTCGTTGTCGTCGTTCTCGCTCAGCGCCACCTGAGCCGACTGTCCCTGCTGGGCCTCGAAGACCGCGGTCTTCTGGGACTGACCCCACTCACCGAGGATGGTGCGGTAGTCGCCGCTCGTGGGGGCCTCGAATACCTTGACGGCAGCGGGTAGGGAGTAGCCGGTCTTCTCCGGCAACCCGCGGGCGCTTATGCGCACGAAGCGAACCCAGGGCGCGCCTTCCAGTTCGAATCGGGACTGCCGCGCGACGTCCCAGGTTCCCAGGACCGTCCACGGTCCTACCGGACTGTCGAGGCTGATCGCCACCTCGACACTCTCCAGTGGCGGCCCACCCACGGTCTTGGGGGGAACCCACTCGAGCGCTGCAACCCTGGCGGCACGGTCGTTGTGGAAACCGATAGCCCACTCGATGGCGGTCTCGCCCTCGTCCAGGTAGGCTCCCCAACCGCCCGAGGTCTCGCTGAAGACATCCGGCCCCGGATGCCGGTCGGGCTTCGTCCAAACCAGGTAACCGCCGTTCGCGGGGGCGGCGAGGTCTGCTCCGAGGCCGCCGAAGAAACCTTCCGCCTCGGCCGCCACCGCCTTGAACTCGCCCAGTGTGATCCTGCCGCGGTAGCCGCTCTGGTTCGACAGGGCGACGAGGCGGAGGTAACTGGTGGTCACCGGGCTGTCGAAGAGAAGGGCCTGCTCGACCGGCTCGGGTCTCAGTCGGCCCTCGAGGATGGTATCGAACCGTTCGCCGTCATCCGACGCCTGCACTTCGAACTCGTCCAGCCACTCCTGCGGCCTGCCATGCGAGTACGGGTTCAGTAGAAGCCCTGCGATGGGCAGGGCCGGCTGAGCAAGGCGGAAGGTCACCGAGTTGCCTACGACTCCCTGCCAGCCGGTCGATGGCGCGACCATGCCGTCGATCAAGGCGAGCGCGGCTCCGCTACCGGCGGGGTCGGCGATGGTTCCACCGAGACCGGCAGCCGCCAGGTCGAGTCCGCCCAACAGTTCAGCGGGCACGGGCCACACCGCGGTGGGCCTGAGGGGAGGCGCTCCGCACACTGCGGTGAATTCGAGCGTGCCGGTGGGCCCATCGGCCCGGAAGTAGAGATCAGCCCCCTCGTCTTCGGTCCCGTTGGCACCGGACGGCCGAGCCTGAACCGTGATCCTGGTGCTGATGTCGGCCCGGGCGTCGGGCAGTACCTCGACCGTCAGCGGTACCCTCCTGGTCTCCCCCGGCTCCAGGAGCAGCCTCGTCTGGGCCAGCCGGGGGCGCCACTCGTAGTGAGAGCTGGCCGTGCGCAACTCGACCTGTCTGGGAGTCGGACCGTCGTTCTCCACGGTCACGACCCCTTCTATGATCTGCCCCTCGTGCCAGTAGGCCGAGAGGGGGACGTCGTCGGCTTCCACCGTTACGCCTAGCTGAACCGGCGCGGGCGCCGAGAGGCCGAAAGCAACCGGGTCGAAGGCCAGGCGGTACGGCTGCTCGCCGTAGACCTGCAGCCTCAGGTCACTCGCGGCGGGCAGTTCGACCGTCGGGTCCGATTCGCCGTTCACGCGCGCGACCTGCTCGTAGCGCTCTCCCTCTACCCGGTAGAAGGTCAGCTGGGGCGACCCTTCCGTCTCCATCGTGACGGTTGACGGCTCCTTCAGCGGCGGTAGCCTGTACCAGTCCTCGTTGTCGTTTCTGCTCAGTTCACCTTCGATGGAGCCAGTTGCCGGCATCGGCCCGGCCTGGTACTCCTCGTCGTTGGGTTCGACATCTGCCGGCAGCGCCAACGGATCGAGCGTCACGTAGCCGATGCGATAGTCACCGGTCTGGTCGTAGCTCGGCTGCACCCGCAGGTAGTGGTCGCCGGGCAGGAGCAACGCCTGGTAGACGGTCGGCTCACCGGGCGGGAGGTCCTGCCGGGTCGAATAGAGATCGTCGAGGTAGATGTTGAGGCCGGTGCCTTCGTTCGGCTCCACCTCGATGCGGACGTACTCGCGCGCGTAGAGGGTGAACCGGTAGTAGTCACTGTCGCCGGCGTCGAGGGTTCCGCTCCTGACCGCCCCCCTGGGGAGCGCTAGCGCTCTCGTCGTGTCGTCGTTGAACTCGCGTTCCGCATCCTCCCCGGGCTCAGCCAGAGGGATCGCCCTCAGCGAGTAGTCGGAGTCGGCGCCTCGCACCGCGAGATAGTGGCGGCCGGGCAGCAGGAACAGGTTGGTCATCGAGACCTCGCCGTTGGTCGCCGAGCGTTGCAGCACCGACCTGCCCGATCCGTCGAGGTAGTCGAGCATCGAAAGGCCACTCCCTGCCGCCTCGAATCGCCACAGTCGAGGAGCTCCGGTTACCTGGAAGGAGTAGTAGTCGTACTCGTCACCCAGCCAGCGTCCGCTCGCCTCACCGTCACGCATCGGGGAGGCCTGGGCAAGAGTGTCGTTCGGCTCGGCCTCGTCCGCTTCCGGGGCGGCGAGACCGAGCTCGAGCCTGAACCGTGTCGCCTCGCTTCCGTCCTGGCGCAGATGTACCGAGTGTCCTCCCGTGCCGGTGCCAACCAGATCGACCAGCATGACCTCGCCTGTTCCTCGTCGGCACTGGAGCCGCGCCCCATCGGCGCCGAGCAGGCACAGCTCTAGCTCCCCTTCCGCCTCCAGAAACGCTCCAATCGACGCATGAGACCCATCCGTCGGCAGAGTTATCGGAAGGAGCAGGACTTTCGAGGGCGCTAGCTCGCCCACCACGCATGCCGGAGCAGCGATCGGGCTGTTCTGCTCACCGCCGGAGGCGACGGTGGCACAGCTCTGGGACTGGGCGATCGCCGAGGAGCATGCGAGCGCGCCGAGCGCGCCGATGCCCAGCAGCAGAGCCACCAGCCATCTCGCGATCTGGCGCGCGCGTGGAACGCCCAAGGCGCGGGCGCTCGCCGTCCCGGCCCTCCCCGAGCCGCTTGGTTCGGCGCTACTTCTTGTCATCGCCGTAGAGGTTGTCCGCGAGGTCGTCCCCTATCGAAGCTACGAGCGAGATGATGTCGCCCGCCATCCCGATCCCCTTCGAATTGCTGATGAATCCCGCCGTCCTCAGGCCCAGGCCCGCGGCACAGACAAGGAGTCGCGCGCTGGTCCTCACGGCTGTGCTACTGCGGGCTTTGAGACCCGCGCTTATGAAGCAGTAGGTGGAGATGGCGACCTTCACGAGTGGTTCGGCCTGCTCGACCATGCCCTGGCCCCATCCGTTGGCACCGATGCCGAGGGTGGCCCCGTTTAGCGGGTCGATAGTCCACCAGCCCTCCTCGGGGGCTTGCCCTGCGACCGAGATGGGGGATAGCGGAGCTACGACGACCGCACCCGCCTCCACCGACTCCCGTATCCGGGCGATCGAGTCGGGGGAGAGCTTCAGCTCTTGCCAACCTGGGTCCGTGGGGGACCGCAACGCGATCCAGTCCACACCCTGCTCCCGACCTGCTTCGAGGAGCAGCGCCGTGTTGACGACCCCGGCCTCGGCACTCGGGTGCGCGGCTGCTTCGATGTTCGTGAGCATCACTCCGCGTCTGAGCCTGTCGTCGGCGTCGGCGCTTGCGCTCCCCGCATCGGAGCCGTCGGTCACCACGTCGAACGCCTCGATCTCGGTCAACTCTTCGCCGCTCAATGTGCCGAGTCGGTGGAAGGTAAAGATGCTCACCCGGTCCGAGTAGAACCCGGCGCCGCTTGCCATCTCGCGTAGCGCCAGCGCGACGCCGTACGCGGGAGAGGGGAACGGGGCGGTGTCGACCGAGGCCGGGTTTCCGTCGAAGTCCCCCTCGAGGGATCCGAGCAGGACCTCCCTGTTGGCAGCAAGCGCGCTCGCCGCCAGGTGAGCGTAGAAGCTTGCCGAGGGCAGGGTGGGCGTGGCGAGGATATCGACCTCCGAGACGACGAAGGGAGGTTCTTCTCTCGCAGCGAGACGCTCCTGGATCGCGACGAAGTCGTCTCCGAGTCGCGCGGCGGCACCGATGAGATCGAAGACCTCGCGCCGGATCTTGCGCGTTCCCGCTCCGGGAACGTGCAACTCGTACTCGATGAATTCGGCGGTCAGGTAGGAGGTCTGCTCGGGTGCCGCGCCGCCCAGGGCGCCTCCGAATCCTCCGAACATACCCCCGACCGCGTTGCCGACCTGCCCGGCGGATGCGGCACTGCTGCCCGGATCGCTGTTCAGTTCGCCAGTCTTCGTGAACGACTTCTGAACTATCTCCTCGTCGCCGACTCGCAGGATCGGCAACCACTCTTCCCGCTCCACCTCGAGCGTCGCCAGGCGCTCTTCCAGCGCGGCGCCGGTGAGGGTGCTCAACTCCTGGGGGAGGCTCGGGGGCGTGTGCAGGAGTTGCACCGGCTTGCCGTAAAGCTCGGCAGGAAATATTTCATGCTCGAGCGCCACCTGCTCCTCGAGTTCGCCTTCGTTGAGGCGTTCGATGATCACGCGGATGGTCACGGTGTGCGTCATGTCGGGCAACCCGCGCAGTTGACCGACGGATTCGGGGCTGAAGCGCGTGGCGGGCTGAGCGATGATCTCTCCGACCTCGGCGTCTGGGAGAGAAGGATCCAGGTCGACGATGTTGGTCGGCATCTGGATCTCCACCCACCAGTGATCACGCAGTGACTCGATCCGCAGGGCACGTTCATCCTGTTGGCCGCTGATGAGGTCGCCAGCGAGGTCGACAAGGAATCTCGTCTGCTCGTCGGTCCTGGCAGCCAAGGTTCGCTCGATCTCGTCCCCGGCCGCTTCTTGCTCGGTGATGCGATCCCGAAGCATGTCGACATCCAGTCCATGGCCAGCCCACACTTCTTCGGCACTTACCACTTCTTCGGCACTCATGGCGGCCTGCCGCGCCTCTGCAGGATCGATGCCCTCCGGCGGCTGCGACCGGTTTTCCAGCAGGCCTTCGGCCTGTTCAGCCGTCAGAGTGCCGGTTACCAGCAAGGCGTTGTGGCCAGCTCGAATCAGGAGTTCGCGCAGGAGGAGCGCACGGTCGAGGGAGTTCCCCCGTCGGTCCATGAGGACTCCGACCGGACCACGCAGGGCCCCCTTGTAGGGCACCAGATAGGTATTGTCGCGAACCCATGCGAACAGCGCCTCGGGCTCGGTGCCGACCTCCTCTACGATCCACTGCGGATCGAACGAGTCGCGCGGCTGTTGCGCGGCAGCGATCTCTACTGCCTCGAATAGCTGTTCCAACTCGGGGGCGTCCTGCGCGAAAGCCGTCTGCGCAAGCATCCCGAGCGTGAGAAGCGAAGTTGCCCAGATCCCTACTCTTCTCCGCGAACAGCTAATCGACACACCGATCACACTCCAACTCAGATTCACTCGTGGAGCGTAGGGAAGTTGGCGTTACCGAAGCGTTACAGCATCTCTGCTGAAGTCACCTCGTCGGCTCTGCGCTCGTCGCTTCCGCGGCTGCCGTCTGTGTCAGCCAGACCTCTGCCTGGGCGGGCGAGTAGAGGCGCACGACCCGGAGGTGGGAGAACTCTGGCGCCGCTATGAGTTGTGGGTAGGCTCGTCGCCGTCGCCAATGGGTCTGCAGGGCCCAGAGGAATAGAGATCGGCGGGTCGCGAGATGCCACCAGAGGTTCTCACGGTTCCCGCCCCAGAGTTCCTCGCGCCTCGCCACGCGCCTCATGGTCCTGAGCAGCAGGCGGGTGAGGATCGTGCCGATCGAGTAGTCGAGCCATACCAGCGTGTCGGCCCTCGCCCACAGCAGGTCGCGTACCTTGTGGTAGTTCCCGTCTGCGACCCAGCACTCCTGCGCCGCCACTGCTCGTACCGAGGCCCTGAACTCCTCCGTAGGCCTGGGCGTCCAGTGCGGTCCCCAATGGTGGGCGTCCAGTTCGATCTGCTCGCAGCCGAGGAGGTCGGCCAGACGCCCGGCGAACGTCGTCTTACCGGCGCCGGTCGTGCCGATCACGCAGATCCGCTTCATGCTCGGCTCAGTCTAACCGTCACCCTATTGACAACCGGCGCCCGCTAACGCATACTTAACCATCACGTTATAGAAAGGAGTCGTTATGAATGGATTCTGATCGGTTGAGCGCGGTATTCGGCGCACTGGCGCATCCCACTCGCCGCGCGATCCTCGATCGCCTCGCACGCGGCGACGCCAACGTTGGCGAACTCTACGAACCGTTCGGGGTGTCGCAACCGGCTATCTCGCGCCACCTCAAGGTGCTCGAGCAGGCCGGGCTCATCACCCGTACCCGGCGGGCAACGGCGCGACTCAACCACCTGGAGGCCGGCCCGCTGCGCGAGGCGACCATCTGGCTGGCTCGCTATCAGGAGTACTGGGACGAAAGCTTCGAGCGTCTGGACGAACTGCTGGCATCGCTCCAGCAGGAGCGGGACGGCTGATGATCCCACGGCTGATGATCCCGCAGACGAAGGAGGAACGATGAACAGGACGAAGATAACCGCGGAACCAGGGAAGCCTACCGTGATCATCGAGCGGGCGTTCGACGCCCCTAAGGAGTTGCTCTTCCGCGCCTACACCGAGCCGGAACTGCTGGCCCAGTGGCTGGGGCCGCGCGGCTACGAGATGAAGGTCGAGCGGCTCGAAGCACGCGACGGCGGTCGCTACCGGTACATCCACACCGACCCTGAGGGCAACGAGTACGGTTTCAGAGGAGTCTTCCACGGGAACCCCAATAGCGAATCGATAATTCAGACCTTCGAGTTCGAGGGCTGGCCCGGCCATGTGTCCCTCGACTCACTCTGGTTCGAGGAGAGGGAGGGAAAGACGGTCGTGCGGACCGTTTCCTCCTTCCAGTCAACCGAAGACCGCGACGCGATGATCGAGTCGGGCATGGAGAAAGGTGTCGTCCAGGGCCACGAGCAGCTCGACGAACTCCTGCAGCGGCTGCCCGCCGTCAGCTAACGTCCGCCAGCGGGGCCCGGCGCCGGCCGGGCCCCCGGCAAGGGCAGCTAGGCAGGTACCCCTTCCGGCCGGTCACCGGCCTGCCGTCGCGGTCCTTCGGCTAGGAGGGCGGGGTCGATTCGAGCGCAGTCACGTCGGGAGCCGCCTCGAGTTCGACGATGAAGGCTGGCAGGAAGTATTGGATGAGGGGTCCGATGGCGAGCGCGAAGAGCAGCGTGCCCACCCCCACCACCCCGCCCAGCAGCCAGCCCACCGTCACCACGACGACCTCGAGGCCGGTGCGTACCAGGCGGAGGCTCAATCCGCTCTTGCGTGACAGGCCGGTCATCAGTCCGTCCCGTGGGCCCGGTCCCAGCTGGGTGCCTATGTACATCGCCGTAGCAACCCCGTTCAGCACGGTCCCGGCGACCATGAAGAGCAGCTGCCAAGGCAGGCCGACGGCTTGCGGCAGGAAGTGGAGGCTGACGTCCGTCGCCACCCCAATCCACAGGGCGTTGGCGATCGTCCCGAGCCCCGGACTCTGACGCAGCGGTATCCATAGGAGCAGCACTACCAGCGAGACGATGACCACGATCGTGCCGATCGAAAGCGGCAGGTTGGTGGCGACCCCGTAGTGCAGTACGTCCCAGGGGAGCATGCCCAGCTGGCTGCGGATCATCAGCGCCATCGAGAAGCCGAAGAGCGAGAGACCGACGAAGAGCTGCACCAGACGCAACGGCAGACGCCCCGCCCGCAACTGAGCGAGCGGCGTCAGGTTGAGCAGTCGAGCCTTGGGAGCGCCGCCGGCTCCCGGTCGGAGGCGGCGGGTGAAGAAGGTCATGAGACCGATGATTGCACTCCCACCCTTGGACCGATGATGCCCGGACGGCAGGGCCGAACTACCGCCGGTGGCTTCTGCCGCCGGCCGCACCGTATGGCCGCAGCTCGGCCGCCAGCTCCACCGTCCGCTTCAGCAGCTCCTGGAGGACGAGGTCGGCCTCTTCGGGCAGTCCCGGGCGCATCATCATCAGTCGTCCAACCTCCCCTCCTCAAGGCCCAAAGGCAGAGGAGCGGGTCTCCCGCAGCTGCTACTCACCTCGGTGCGACGGCCCTCGTCCGACGCCTCGAGTATCGACTGCATGACGTCGAGGACGTGGTACGCGAGCTCTCCGTTGGCCCGGTGGTCCCGGCCCGAGGCGAGCGCGTGTGCCATGTCGGCCAGCCCCAGCCCGCGGCTGTTGCTGGTGTAACCGTGGGTCAGAGGAACCTCGGCCCACTCCTTCTCCCCCTTGCGCCGCAGGCGAACCGGTCCCCCGAAGGTATTGGGGTCGGGCACATCGATAGTCCCCTCACTCCCATAGATCTCCATCCTGGGAAGCCGGCTCGCCTGCACGTCGAACGAGGTCATGAGCGTGGCGACGGCGCCCGAGTGGAAATCGCAGAGCCCGGTTATGTGGGTAGGCGTTTCGACCCGGAGGGTCTGCCCGGCCAGCGGCTTGCTGGTTATCAATCTCTCCGGGAAAGAGGTGGCGGCCTGCCCGCTCACGGCGGCGATCGGGCCGAGGAAGGAGATGAGCGCGGTGAGGTAGTAGGGGCCCATGTCGAAGAGTGGGCCGGCGCCGGGCCGGTAGAAGAAGCCCGGGTCGGGGTGCCACATCTCGACCCCGCTGCTCATCATGAACGCCGTGGCGGCCACCGGCCTCCCGATGGCACCCTCATCGATGAGCTTCCGCACGGTCTGGAGGCCGGCGCCCAGGAAGGTGTCGGGAGCGCAGCCGATCCTCAGGTCCCGGGAGTGGGCCAACTCCAGCAACTCGCTTCCATCCTCGCGACGGGTGGCGAGCGGCTTCTCGCTGTAGACGTGCTTCCCCGCCTCCAGGATCAGCTTGCTCACCTGAGCGTGCACGTTCGGCACGGTCAGGTTGATGACGGCCTCGATCTCGTCATCGAGCAGGAGCGACTCTACCGGCTGGGCGCGCACCCCGAACTCTTCCGCCCGGGCCCGGGCGCGCTCTGGGTCCAGGTCGGAAACGGCGACGACCCTCAGCCGCTCGAACTGCCGTGCCACCTTCAGGTAGGTGGCGCTGATGTTGCCGCAGCCGATGATGCCGACCCGCAGCGGCGCCCTCGTCGCGGGCTGCGCCACGACTGGCTCGGTCCCGGTCACCGCGCCGCCCACAACATCCCCCTGAGCGTGAGTTCGGCGACCTCGGGGATGTCGAAATCGCGACGCTGATGACCCAAGGAGCTGTAGAAGACGCGGCCCTCGCCCCAGCGCCGCTTCCAGGCGACCGGCATCTCCACGCCCGCCACCCAGGGGTGGGTTTCGCCACTGAACACGGTCGTCGCGAGCACCTCGTTCGATGGATCGACGTGAAGGTAGTACTGTTCCGAGGTGATCGAGAAGTCGCTCAAGCCGCGCGTAAGTTCGTCATCGCCGGTGAACTTCACTACGTAGGTGACGTCGTCCCCTCCCGGATGGGCTACGAACTGACCGCCCACCATGAACTGGAAGGTGGGGCGGGAGCGGAAGGCGTCGCCCATCCCTCCGTGCCAGCCTGCCAGGCCGACGCCGTTGCGGACCGCCTCCTTCAGTCCCTTCTCCTGCTCGTCGCTCAGCTCTCCCATCGTCCAGATCGGGACGATCAGGTCGAACCCCTCGAGGCGGCGCTGGTCCTCGAGCGGCTCGAGCGAGTCCACGGCTTCTACCTCGACGCCTTCGGCAGAGAGCCGCTCGCTGGCCCATACCTGGAACTCGACCGGCTGATGCCCCGGCCAGCCACCATAGACGATGAGTGCGCGCTTCATGACGTCCTCCAAGGCAGCCGTCTGATCGGGGCTGCTTCCGGTATCAGATTCGGCCATCCTACCTTGGCCGGCCGGTTGACTCCCCTGTTGGGTGGCCGCGAAGATGGTCTGGTCGTGCTCCCCGGTACCGCCCCCGACGATCGGCCGCTGATGGCGGCTTGCTGCTGATGGCCGCCATACCCGTGTTCCTGCGTGGTCTTGGCGACTGGTGGCGAGACTGGGTGAACATGGCGGTGCTAAACCTCGCCTGGATGCTCTGCTGGCTCACCGTGGTCCTGGGCCCCCCGGCGACCTTCGCCGCTTACCGGGTCGCGAACGACTTCGCGCACGAACGCACCCTCTACCCCCGGGAGTTGCCCTCGATGCTGCGCCGCTACTTCCTGAAGAGCTGGCTCTGGTTCCTGCTGCAACTGCTGGTGGCAGCAGGCGTGCTGGTAAATCTTCAGTTCTACGGCGGGCTGGGCAGCGGCCTCGGCTCCGTGTTGCAGGGAGCTACGCTCGCGGCTGCCGTCGCCTGGCTGCTGCTGCAGCTCTACGCTCTCCCCTACCTCATGGAACAGGATCGCCCGAGCCTGCGGCAGGCGCTGCGGAACTCGCTTCTAACGACGCTGGCCAGCCCGCTCTACACCCTGATACTGGGCGTGGTCATCGCGATACTGCTGGCACTCTGCGTCCGGCTGCCCTTCCTCCTCCTCTTCGGTATCCCCATGCTCATCGCCGTCACCTGCTCACACGCCGTACTGGAACGGCTGGAGCGGTTCGGTAAACGGACCGCCCCCGAGGAAGACGGCGGCTGAAGGCGGGATCGGCGCGATGAGGCACGCGGAGCTGTCCGCCGTCCTGTCGAGACGTACAGCTAGCAGGGCAGCGCTCGAACGCCAGTTGCTCCTGCGCCATCCGAGTCAGTGCTGGAACCACACCCGGAACGTCTTGATCTCGAACGGCGCAAGCGGGAAGCTGATGGAATGGCGGTCGTGAGCGACCGGGGCGCTTCCCTCCTCGACCAGGTTGCACTCGACCGCGCGCGCCAGCGGCCTCCCGAAGCTCAACCTGACCTCTCCGCTCCGGAACTGCTTCGCCTCGTAGACCCGAACGATCCAGCCGTCGCCGTCCTCGGCCCTCTTCACGGTCTCGATCAGGGCGTTGTCGCTGTCGCTGCGAGCGAAGGAGAACTCGCGCGGGATCGGTCCAGCAGGGGCCACACGGCCAGCAGCCGGTTCGGGGTCTCTTCCGTCGCCCACTGTCGGGGCGGACGCGGCAGGTTGCACGGCTAGGAGCGGAACGTTGAGGTCGTAGCCCTGCGGGATCACTCCGCCCTCGCGCCAGGTTCCCCGGTGGGGCAGCAGCGAGTAGGTGAACCGGTGCAGGCCCTTGTCGGCGAGCGGGTCGGGCCTCACCGGCGATTTGATCAAGGTCAGCCGCATGACGTTGTCCTTGACGTCGTGGCCGTACTTGCAGTCGTTGAGGAGCGCTACCCCGTAGTTGCCCTCGGAGAGGTCCGCCCACTTGTGACCTACGACCTCGAAGCGGGCCCAGTCCCAGGAGGTGTTCCAGTGGGTGGGTCGTTCGATGTTGCCGAACTGGATGTCGAAGGTGGCGCGGTTCGCCCGGATGTCCACCGGGAAGGCGGCCTTGAGCAGGATCTGCGACTCGTGCCAGTCGACCTCGGTCACGAAGTCGATGCGTGGGTTGTTGGCGTAGACGACCAGTCGCTGGGTGATGGTCGAGTCGAGGAAGCGCCAGGCCAGCCTGAGCACGCCACGGAGCGGTCCGGCCTCCTCGACCCGGGCCTCGACCAGGCCGTCTACCTCGCGCATCTTCTCCTGGTAGTAGAGGTCGATGTCCCAGGCGTCGAACTTGAGCGGTTTGTCTTCGAACGCCTGCAGGACGTTGCCGCGGGAACCCTCTGCAAGCACCTGACGACCGGCTCGCTTGTCGAAGACCGAGACCAGCTGCCCCCGCTCGTCCAGTTCGAGCCGGTAGCAGGGAGTGTCGATCACCCGATCGCCCATCGAGATCGGAGCGGCAGGGCCCTGGCCCTCGTCGACCAGCCGGTAGCTGCGGTAGCCGAGGGGCGGTAGTGCCGGCAGGTCGATCAGGAGACGCTCGCCGTCCGCAGAGAGCTGCCTGGGCAGCGGCTCGCCGTCCTCCGCCGCCACCGTCTTGCCCTCGAGGGAGGGTCGCCACGGGATCTCCAGCAGACCGCCTCGCTCGAAGCCCAACGGGTTGAGGACCAGCAGCTCCTCCGGCCCCAACTCCAGTCGGGCCGACAGGCGGCCGGCCGCCTGGGCACTCGCGCGCTCCCCGATCTCGTTGATGACCTCGAAGTCGCGGTCGCTGTCCTCGTACACCTCGCGGATGGAGGAGCCGGGCAGGATGTCGTGGAACTGGTTGAGCAGCAAGCGCTCCCAACCCTCGGTCAGGTCGGGGTACTCCTGCTCCCCGATGAGGATGTCGGCGATCGACGAGAGCCACTCGGCCCGGTGGTAGAGAAGCTCGGCCTTCCGGTTGTTGCGCTTGGTCCTGGCCTGGCTGGTGTACGTGCCGCGATGGTATTCGAGGTAGAGTTCACCGTCCCAGACGGGCAACTCCTGGCCCTCGAGGCGTTTCTCCAGCCGCTCGAAGAACGGCTCCACGTGGCCCAGGTTCACCTTCGGCAGTCCCGGCAGATTGCACATCGCCCGGGCCTGCTCGAGCATCTCCTTCGTTGGCCCGCCGCCGCCGTCGCCCCAGCCGAACGCCTGCAGCAGTTCGCTGTTGATGCCCTTCTGCTGGTAGTTGTCCCAGAGTCCCTTCACATCCTTCGGCTCGAGCTGCCCGTTGTAGGTGAAGGCCTTGGAGTTCTCCTCCGGAGTGGTGATGAAATGGGCGAGGATCTCGCTGCCGTCTATCCCCCGCCATCTGAAGGTGTCGTAGGAGAAGCGGTTGAACTGGCTCCACGAGATCTTGGTCGTCATGAAGTAGTCGATACCGCTCTTCTTCATGATCTGCGGCAGAGCCGAGGAGTAACCGAAGACGTCGGGCAGCCACACCACCCGGCTCTCGCGGCCGAACTTCTCGCGGATGTAGCGCCTGCCGTGGAGCAGTTGCCGCACCAGCGACTCGCCGCTGGGCAGGTTGACGTCCGGCTCGATCCACATGCCGCCGGTGATCTCCCACTCGCCGATCTCGATCTTCTCGCGCACCTGGGCGAAGATCTCGGGGTAGTCGTGTTCGAGGTACTTGTAGAGCTGCGGTGAGGAGTGCATGAAGCGGTACTCGGGGTACTGGCGCAGCAGGTGGAGCGCGGTCGAGAAGGTGCGGGCGGCCTTCTCGCGGCTGTGCCTGAGCCGCCACAGCCAGGCCATGTCGATGTGGGCGTGGCCCACGCCAACGACGGTCGGCTTCTCCTGCTCGAGCGCCTGCCACGCCGTCGCCTGCCGGCGCAGGAAGTCGAGCGCCTCGCCCACCGAGCAGTAGAACTCCTCGGAGCGCGGCCGGCTCCAGTCGATCAAGGCGAATGAGCGGTCGAGGCCGTCGATCATGCGGACGTAGCGCCAGTCGCGCGAGTCGAGCTGCTCGAGCGTCTTGTGGACGGTGTTAGCGAGGTAGTAGAACTCCTCGGCGCTCGGGTCGATCCGGACCAGTTCCGCGACCTTGAAGCGGCGCCGGTCGGGCACGCCCAGCACCCCACTCCAGGCTTTGAGAGCGACGACGATCTCGCCGTCGGCAACGACCTCGGGCGGCAGCCAAGCCTCCTCGTGCCAGATATCGATCGCCTGGAGCGGGAAGCCGTTGACGTAGAGGAGGGTCTCGGCGGTCGAGTCACCCCCGTCGCGCGGGCCAACCAGGAAGCGGAGCGCCAGCTTCTCGAGCAGTAGCCGCTCGGGGATGGGCACGACCGCCCGGAACCAGACGGTTTCGTCGTATCCGCCCCAGGTGCCGCCGACTTCGAAGATGGGCCAGTGGCCGTCGGCGAAGTCGCTGTGTTGAGCGCCGGGGCAGTCACCTTCGTGGAAGCGGAACGCCGGGATGGACAAGGCCTCCCGTCTGATGCTCTCGCGGATCTCGCCTAGCTGCTTCTCTATCTTCTCGCTGGTAAGGACCTGCATGGGGGACTCCAGGTGGGGGTGCCGGTGATCGTCCCGGCCGGTGGGGGCGGTTGGCGGTCCCGGTCGCGCAGGGCACGCCAAGGTTTCATTCGGGGAAGAGGGCCAGCTCGAGCATCTCGCAAAGTGCGTGATAGATGGGCAGATGGCGCTCCTGGATCTTCAGGGTCTCGTCTTCCGGCACCCGCACGACGACGTCGGACAGTTCGGGCAGGTCGCCGCCGCTGCGGCCGCTGAACCCGATCGTCGCCATGCCCAGGTAGCGGGCAACGCGCAGGGCGTTGAGGACGTTCTTCGATCGCCCGGAGGTGCTGATCCCGATCAGGACGTCACCTGGGCGGCCGTAACCGTAGACCTGCTGGGCGTAGACCATGTCGGCCGCTACGTCGTTGGCGAAGGCGGTTATGAGGCCGCTCTGGCTCACGAGCGAGATCGCCGGCAAGGCGCCCTGGAGGTGTGCTGCCAGGTACTCGCCTTCGTCCGGGAAAGCCTCGAGCAGCTTCGTTCGGTCGGCGGCAGGCAGCGGCCGCTTCGAGAGGAACCCTTTCATGAGTTCGCCCACCAGGTGCTCGCAATCGGCAGCCGAACCGCCGTTGCCGCAGAGGAGCAGCTTGCCGCCCTTCTCGAAACAGTCGACCAGGACCTGGAATGCGGCGTCGATGTCGGGAACGCACTCGTCGAGTTCGGGGTAGCGGGCGATGAGTTCGGGAAGCACTGCTCCGCTCAAGCCTTCTCCTCCTCGTTCCTCTCCGTCGCACCGCGAGCCGCGAGAGGTTCGACCGATTGCAGCGGCCGCTCGATCAGGTCGGTCTCCGTTACCTCGGCCCCGGGATCGAGTGGCACCAGGAAGGTCTTGATCTCGCTGGGCCCGAAGTCGGCCGTTATGGTGCGCTGCCAGGCGGGCAGACCGATCGTTGCGGTCGTACGGTCGCCGCTCGTCTCGACGGCACGAATTATCATCCCCTCCCCCTCCTCGGCAACCTTGAGCACCCTCACGTCGACGTTCCTGCGGTCTACCGACAGATAGGACGCGCGTTGCGGCAAGGGGCCCGGGTGGAAGGTGGCCATCAGCGGAAGCGGCATGGCGTTGAGCTCGGCCGCCCGCCTCACCGTGCCAGCCTGCGCCCAGCCGCCCTTGTGGGGCAGGAGGGTGTAACGGAAGTGCTGCACCCCCTGGTCGGTATACGCATAGGTCTCGTCCGACCGGACTTCGGCCGGTATGTGGTGGGCATATACCGGGTTGCGGAGGACGGTGAGGCCGATGTCCCTTATGTTGACGTCGAAGGAGTACTTGCTGTCGTTCAGGATGCTCAGCCCGTAGAGGTCGCCGCTGTCGCGCGCTGTCCCCGAGAGGTCGACCCAACTCTGGCCGGGCTTCTCCTCCTCGTTGGCGAACCGTTCGATGTGGCCGTAGGGGATCTCGAAGGTGGCGCGCATGAACTGGAGGTTGGTAGGGAACCTTATCTTCAGCATCTTCTGCGGTTCGCGCCAGTCGACGGTGGCGTTCACGTCGATAGCCGAGCGTCCGGGGTAGAGGGCGAAATCCTGGACCAGCCTCGAGTCGCCGTAGCGGCTGTCTATCCTGACCACCCCGCGCACGGGCCCGTTCTCGATCAGGCGGACGGATCGCGACCGGAACTCACCGATAACGTCGGTGAAGCTGAAGACGTTGTGTCCCCAGGTGTCGCTGGGGTCGTCGATCACGACCGGCCTGCAGGCCGGCCCCGAGAGCACCTCGGTGGAAGCCATCTTGTCGTAGAGGCTGATCAGCCAGCCCGTCTCACCGTCGAACTCGAGTCGGAAGCGCTCGTTCTCGAGGGTGGTGTCGGTGGCCGCCAGCAGAGCCTGCGGGAATGTTGGCGCCTCGTGACCCTGCACCAAGCGGAAGGTGCGGTAGCCGAACGACGGCAGTTCGGGGGCGAACACCAGCTTCTGCCGGCCCTGAGCGGTGGCCGCGGACTGGGCCGTCTGCATGGGCACCCGCTCGCCATCCTCGTCGACCAGCACCTCGCCCTCCCGCAAGCGGGAGATCTCGAGCTCCACCGGGCCGGCGACCCGCCAGGCGTGCTGGTTGAACACGACCAGCGGCCGCACACCCTCCTGATAGGGGATGTCGATGTTCCAGGCGAGCGACTGCATAGCCTCGTTGAGGGCCCGGGAGCCTATCGCCATAGCTTCGCCGTAGAGGTCGCGGGCGTCTACGTACGCCTCCTCGATGCTGGTGCCGGCGAGGATGTCGTGGAACTGGTTGAAGAGGACCCCTTTCCAGGCGTGCGCGAGGTCCTCGTGCGTCTCGTGGCCGGTAACCTGGCGGGCCAGGGCCGCGAGCTTCTCTGCCGTCAGCAGGAGGTTCTCGGCCCTGCGGTTCCAGCGCTTCACCCCCGAGTGAGCCGCGTAGCAGCCGCTCGCATGATGCTGGAGATCTTCGTGGACCACCGGCAACCGCAACTCCTTCCGCTCCATCCGCTCGAAGTAGCGGTTGGGCGAACTGAACTCGAGGATCGGCAGGTCGTCGCGTTCCGACAGCCGGATGATGCTCTCGATGTTCTCCCTCGTGGGTCCGCCGCCGTGATTGCCCACCCCGTAGAAGCACATCAGCTCACCCACCTGCTCACGGAGCTCGGCGCTGCAGCGCAGCACGTGCTTCTCGAGGTCCTTCCCCGAAGTTCCGTACTCGAACGGGATCCGGTAGGTGAGAACGCGCGAGCCGTCGTCGGACTCCCACCAGAAGAGCCGACCTGGCAAGCCCTTCTCGTGTGGGCTGGGGCGCATGAACACGTAGTAGTCGAGGCCGCTCTTCTTGAGCAGTTGCGGCAGCATCCCGTGGTGCCCGAACGAGTCGACGTTGTAGCCCACCCGGGCGATCACACCGAACTTCTCCATGAAGTAGCGCTGGGCGTAGAGGGCCTGACGAACGAACGACTCACCGCCGGGGATGTTGCAGTCCGGCTGGATCCACCAGCCGCCCACGATCTCCCAACGCCCCTGGGCCACCCGCCGGCGGATCTCCTCGAACATCTCCGGATCGCTCTTCTCGACCCACTCGTAGAAGGCGGCCGAGCTCGACACGAAGACGAAGTCGTCGTACTCCTCGAGTCGATCGAGCGCGCTCCTGAACGAGGCCAGCACCTCGTGGTACCCCTCCTGCCACTGCCACAGCCATACCGGGTCGATGTGGGCGTTGCCGATCATGTGCAGCTTCTTCTCCTTGATGGCGCTCGCCGCTGCTTCGTCACTCATCGACTGTTCGTCTCCGATGATCATGCCGCCACTCCCAACCAGCTCTCCAACAGCTCTCTGCCGAACCGGCAATCCTCGCTCGGGTCGAAACTCTCCGGTTCGTGTTCCACGCTCATCGCTCGGCCGTAACCCGCCCGTTGCAGGGCCCGGACGCACTCCTCGACTGGTACCACTCCCTCTCCGTATCGGCAGGTGTCGTGGCGGCCCTCCTCGCGGACGTCCTTAAGGTGTACGTGGAAGAGCTCGTTGGCCAGCTCGGCGATCGCCCTGGCTGCGTCGTACCCCTGGGTAGCGAACCAGCCGGTGTCGACGGTGACGCCGATCCGACCTCTCCCCCCGTCGCCGACCTTGTCGAGCAGCTCTTCCGGGGTCTTCTCCGGGTGGTTCTCGACGCCCAACCTGAGGTCGTACATCTCGAGCCGGCCCACGACGAACTCGCGGTCTTTGTCCAGCATCGAGGTCGAGCCGCCGAGAACCGGCACCCCCAGGGCCGCTGCCAGCTTGCAGGTCGCGTCGAACTCCTGGGCAGTGCTCCCGAACCAGCCCGCGAGGCTCGTGACGGCCAGCCGGTGTTCGGCGAGGAGGTCGCGGGCGGTGTCGATGTGCGCCTCGGTTGCCCAGGCGGGGGACAGATGCGCCGTCCACAGGTCGATCGCCTGGAATCCCAGCCGCTTGACGTCGGCGAGGATCTCCCCGAACCGTTCCGCGAACGTCCCCAGGGGGCGGAGATGCTCGCTCGCCGCCTTCTCCCCCTGCCCCCAGCCGCGCGTCATCCGGTAGTCGAGCTGCCTCGCGACGTAGTTCGCTCCCATGAAAGACACCAGGTTCACGTGTCGGCCTCCTCGGCCCTGCCGCCACCCCTCTCGAAGGGCCTCTGCTGCGTCCGCTCGCTGCTCCGCTCGACGGTGATGAGCGCTTCTGCCTGTTGCCCCAGTCGCATCCGACCCACGGTGAGGTCGGCGGCCACCCTGGCCCGCCTTACGCTCGCACCCAGCGGAACCACCTCGAACTCCAGCGTGGCGCTCTCCCCCGGAGCCAGCACCTTGCCGAGTTCCGCCGGTTCGACCAGCCAGCCGCTGGGGACCACCAGCTTCAGACTGGCTCTCTCCTCTCTGTTGAGCGGGTTGCGCACCGTCGCCCGCAGCGCCAGCCGCCTCCCGGCAGGAACCGCGGCTCGGTAGGGGCGCAGGCTCACCGCACGGTCTCCGCCGCCGAAATCGAACTCGTCGACGGGGAGGAGATCGTTGTGGAGCGTCGACAGCAGTTCGGCGCGCGAGCGCACGGCCGCGAGGAAGTCTCCGTTCACCTGGTGCGGCAAGTAGTGACCGGCGAGCAGAAGATCGGGTTGGAGTCGCTCCAGCAGAGCGGCGGTGCCGCGGTAGTCGTCGGGGTGGAAACCGTTGTTGTAGACGTAGTTCCAGCGCGCCTCGGCGCCTCCCTCGAACTGGTCGCCGACAGCCAGCACCTTGCGTCCGTCGACCTCGAACGAGATCGCGCAGGCGTAACGCGTGTGGCCGGGCTGATGGTGGAGGGTGAGCTGGTGCTCGCGCCAGGTGATCGGCGCTTCCAGCGGCAAACGCCTGTCGACGGGGATGGGGTCGTACCAGAGGCAGGGCAGGTCGAACGCTGACGGGTTCTCGAGGACCTCGGCGAAGGTGTCCGCCGCCCAGACCTCGGTCCCCTCCACCTCGCGGAGCAGGTTGATTCCGGCCACATGATCGTCGTGATAGTGGGTGGGCACCACCACCTCTACCCGCTCGACTCCGAAGCGCCGCTTGAGACCAGGCAAGGTATAGAGCCAAGGGCGGCGCGAGGCGCGGTCGGCCCCGGCTGCGCTGCCCACCATGAAGTCGTAGCCGAAGTCGATAAGGAGCGCATTGCCGCTGTCGGAGAGAAGAACGTAGTTGTAAGCGGTGGAGGTCCGGTTGCGCAGCAGGTGGGGGGAGAGCAGTTCGTACGGCTCGTTCCGGAACTCCAGGAGGCGAGAGTTCTGGCTGCGCTGTTCCAGCAGCGCCAGCAGCCGCTCGCAGAGCAGGTCGATCGCTGCCTCCGGCTCGTTCATCACCTCACCGTGCGACGGGAGCAGGCGGTCGCACTCTCGCTCCTTCAGATCCAGGAGGGAGGCCACCGTCGCCGCCACACCCTCGGCGCCGTTGTACGACCACTGGGTGGCGGCGAGCGACCAGATCTTGCCGGGGCCGGCGATGAGGTCGCCGGTGAAGGCGACCGTCGCGCTGTCGACATTGGCGACCAGGGTGAGTGAACCGGTGGTGTGCCCGGGGGTGGGAATGACGGTGACTTCCAACTCGCCGAAGCGGTAACTGCGGTAATCCTCGAGGACGCCGTCGACCGGTACCCGCTCGAGCAGCGAGAAGCGGTCCTGACGGTTGTTGTACGAGTTGTCGAGCTCCCGCGCCTGCCAGTGCTGGTCGATCCCGCGGAAGAGCTCCTGTTCGGCCTGGGGTACCCAGATGCGGATGCCGGCTGCGGAGGCTCGAGCCAGACCCTGGCCCTGGTCGCGGTGATGGTGGGTCATGAGCACGTCGCCTACCCGGACGCCGAGTTGCGGCAGCAGGTCGAGGATGTCGCCGGCGCCGAAGTCGATCAGCACGCCTCGCTCCCCGTCGGCGAGCAGGTAGACCTGGCAGGTGTCGTGGAAGAGGTAGAGGTTCTGGGAGATGCGCTCGAGCCTCTCGTCTCCTGCCCAGGCACGACCTTCCCCGGCGGCGGCCGGGGCCGCGCTCCGCATCGACTCGATGCGCGTCTCGCTCATCGCCTAGCCCTTCACCGCACGACCTGCCGGAGTCGACGGGTCCAGCAACCGATAGGCCAGCGCAGCCGCCCCCCAGAGGGGAGCGTCGTCGCCCAGGCCGGCCGGCCTCACGTCGAGACTCACCTCGGGCATCGCCGTTTCACGCGCCCTGCGCAGGAGCGGTCCCCAGAGGGGCTCGCCTGCCTTGCTGACCCCGCCGCCCACGAGGATGGCGTCAGGGTTGAGCAGGTTGGCGGCGCTGCCGATGGCGATGCCGAGGGCGCTGCCCGCCCGCTCCATGAGCTCCAGGGCCATGGCGTCGCCGCCCCGGGCGGCTTCGGCGACGTGCCGTGCGGTAAGGTTCGCCGCGCCGCCAGCCAACTCCAGCAGCGCCCTCGCCCGCTCCGGTTCTCGCTCGATCCGCCACCGGGCCTCCCTGGCGATCGCCGGGCCCGCCGCTATGCTCTCGAGGCAACCGCGTGAGCCGCAGACGCACTCCGGGCCGTCGGGCTCGAGCCGCAGGTGTCCCACGTGTCCAGCCATCCCGTCGGCACCGCGCCAGATCTCGCCGCCCGCGACTATCCCGCCGCCCACTCCGGTGCTCACTGTCAGGTAGAGGAGGCTGTTCACGCCCTGCCCTGCCCCGTAGCGGTACTCGCCCAGCGCACCGGCGATGCCGTCGTTCTCCACTCGCACACCTGCACCGAACCGCGCCTCCAACTCCCGGGCCAGTGCTACCCCCTCCCAACCTGGGACGTGGTGGGAGAGCTTGACCGTTCCACTGCCGGCCTCGACCGGTCCGCCGAAACTCACCCCCACTGCCGCCGGCGCCGACCCTGCCAGCACCTCTTCG
Organism: Trueperaceae bacterium; assembly: GCA_036381595.1. Lineage (NCBI taxonomy): Bacteria > Thermotogati > Deinococcota > Deinococci > Trueperales > Trueperaceae > Trueperaceae bacterium. The sequence continues at coordinate 54,081 of DASVCN010000041.1, forward strand.
GCCAGTTCCGTGGCGATCCGGTAGTCGGAGTCGGCGTCGGCGCCTTCGGGCGAGAGCGCCCTCCGCAGGTCGAGCCAGTCCCGCTCGCCGGCGACCACCGCCGCGGCGCTGATCTTGGTGCCCCCGAAATCGAGAGCGAGTACGAGAGGAGAAGCGTGACTCACGCGCGCAGACTACCCCCTGCTCGGGTAGAAGTGGCCCGGGTGGCGGACCCCGGGCTCCAGCTGGCGGTCCGGTCTCACCGGCTTCATACGGTCACCGGCTTCTTACCGTCTCCGGCTTCATGCGGCCTCCGCCTCCAGGCACCGCTCCAGCGCCAACTGGGCCAGCGGCCGGAGGAACTCGCCACCTATCCGCTTGGGGTGTCGCTCGATCATCCCCTGCCACTCCTCGATCCTGCGCAGTCGCCCCGCGTCGGTCGTCGAGCCCACGGCGTTCTCGCTCAGGGCCTCGATGCTCCAGCGCCCGAGCCAGGTCCACTGCTCGAGCTGCTCCAGCCAGGGCAGCAGTTCGTTGCGCAACTCCAGGTTCTCGAGCCGGTAGCGCAGAGCGTAGCAGGCCTCGTCGAGTTCGGTGAGGTAGGCGTGGAGTTCGCCTACCACCGGGTCGTCGGCCAGACCCGCTTCCAGTGCGACAAGCGCCGAGGCCGTGAGTTGGGCGAGCCTCTCCGCCTCCTCGGTGCCGAGGCAGGAGCGCAAGGAGTTCCTGGCGATCAGCTCCAGCTCCCGGGCGTGCCGTTCCGCCACCTCCCGCAACGCCCGCGCCCAGGCCTCCTCGGGCCGATAGCGGGCGGGATCCGCTAGGTATTCGGCGTAGGTGGCCAGCGGCACCTTGGAAGCCTCCATCTGGTTCATCGGGTTGACCACCACCCCACGGGCGGCGCGGTGGAGGTCGGCCGACCGGCCCCTGATCGGTCCGACATGCAGTTCGCCCTGCATGGCCAGGTCGTTGACCGGGTAGTTGTCCCAGATGAGCGGGCGCCGCCGCACTACCCGCGCGAACTCGTCCACCTCGCTCCGCCCCACCTCTCGGGAGCAGACGTCCAGACCGGTGTAGAAGACGTCGATCGCCGGATCCAGCAGCTCTCCCAGTTCGGCGACGGCTGGCGAGAAGGGCGGACCGCCATGGTAGTCGGTGGGGCACATGCTCAGCCGACAGTTCGGGTCGATCTCACGAAGCCGTTCGAGAGCGCGGTTGCACAGGTGGGCCTGCGCGGCTGCGACACTCGGGTAGGCCTCGGCGTCCCGCTCGTTGGCGAAGGTGGGACGGATGTCGTCGAGGAGTAGCGAGAAGTGGCTAACGCCCAAGGCGTTGATCGTCTCGAGCTTGCCGAGTACCGCCGCGAACTCCTCCTCACTCGAGTAGCAGATGTCGATCCCGGGGCTCAGGGCGTAGCAGAAGTCGATGCCCTGTGAGTTGGCCACCGCGGCCGCCTCCCGGAACTGCTCCAGCTGCCGCGGCGGGTACGGTTCTCGCCAGTGCCGCCGGTGCTGGCGGTCGTTCTTCGGCGCGTAGATATAGAGGTTGAAGCCGTGTCGGCCCATGAACTCCAGCAGCGAGAGTCGCTGGGGTTGGGTGTAGAAGACGCCGTAGAAGCCCTCGATGACGCCGCGGAGTTCGAACGGGCTCATCGGCCCTCCCACGGGTGTCCGTTGGCCCGCCCGGCGCTGCCCAGGACCGCTTCGATCTTCTCGATCACGACCGCTTCGACTGCGTCCTGGGCCAGTCTCAGGTCGCGATCGGGCAGCGCCCTGATCTCATCGTCGACCACCCGCCTGGCGCTGTTCAGGGCGGCGAGCATGGCGACCTCGAGGTCTGTCGCCAGGTTCACCTTGCTGACTCCGCCGCCGGGAAGGCGGATGGCCCGGCGCATCATCGCCGCGTCCACGCCCGACCCGCCGTGCAGTACCAGGTGCGCGCTGGTTCGCTCCCGAATCGCCGCAAGGCGGTCGATATCGATGGTGACGGCTCGGCCTACGCCGTGAACGGTGCCCACCGACACCGCAAGCGCATCGACGTCGCTGCCGGCGACGAACTCCTCCACCTGGTCGGGGTCGGTGTAGGCGACGAGCTCACGCTCCTCGGCCTCGGAGAACGAGGTGGCACCTATGGTCCCCAGCTCGCCTTCGACCGAGGCGCCGCGGGCGTGGGCTCGGTCGGCCACGCGTCTCGTCACCCGGATATTCTCCTCGAGCGGATAGTCGGAGGCGTCGATCATCACCGAGGTGAACCCTGCCTCGAGCGCCCGTTCGATGAGCGCTTCGTCATGAGTGTGGTCGAGATGGAGGCCCACGGGCACGGTGATGGCCAGCTCGTTCAGGTAGTCGCGGAAGGCTTCGGCGAACCGCTCAACCTCCACGCCGCAGCGACTCATGTCCTTCTGCGATATCTGCACCAGCAGGGGCGAGCGCGCCCGTTCGGCGGCCCGCAGCACGGGCGGGATCATCAGCGGATAGCGGGGTGAGAAAGCGCCGATCGCGTAGCCGTTCGCTTCGGCGTGGGGGGCGAGTTCACTGAAGGTCCGCAGGTTTTTCGGCCTGTCTATCGTCGGCACCGGTCTCCTCGGTCTGAACTTCCTCAGGGGGTCTGGTGGCTTCCGGAAGCCTGGCTCAGCCGTGCGCCGGCTGCGGTAGGAGCAGCGGGTCGATACCGCGGAGCATCATCCCCTGTCCCCGGGATCGGTGCTCTTCATTGCTGGGCGGGTCGCTGGGGTCGCGCATCTGCACGAGCAGCGTTGTTCGCGCCTCGCCGCTGGTGTTGACGCCGGAACCGTGGATCGTCAGGTAGCTGAAGAAGAGGACGTCCCCGGCGCGGGCCGGGCAGGCGACCGCGCTCTCCAGCGGGTAGCGGTCGAAGGGCAGGTGCCAGCCGCCCTCCTCGACGTGATCGATCGGCCCGAGCTTATGACTGCCCGGGACCACTCGTACGCAGCCCTTCTCGAGCGGCGCGTCGTCGAAGTGGAGTATCGCGGCCATCATGGTGTGGCGCTCGTGGGGGAAGAAGGGATGGTCCTGGTGCATCGGGAAGGGCGACCCCTTGGCAGGCGGCTTGACGAACATCTTGGTGTGGTGGAGCTGGACGTTCGGCGATCCCATCAGCTCGGAAGCGGCGCCGGTGAGCCGGTCGTCGACGATGAGGCGGCTGAAGGCGGCCGAGTGGAACTGGACGTCGTGACAATGCTGCAGGACGGTCGCGGTCATAGCGCCGGACATCGCGCCGGCCTGCCTGGCGCTGCCCCAGGTCGCGTCTACATCCCTGGTGGCGCTCAACCTTTCGATCAACTCGTGCGATTCGCGCCGAAGCTCCTCGGCCTCGTCACGCGAGAACAGGCCCTGGACCAGCAGGTAGCCGTTCTCCCGGTAGAACTCCCGCTGTTCGCGGCTCAGTCGTTCATGGCCTGCCATCGTCACACCTGCTCTCCGACGCCCACGACCGTTTCGCTTCTGGCGGGCGCCTGCTTCCATGTCCGGCGGATGAGTTCGAAGTCATCCTCATCCAGGGCCTCCCCGGTACTGTCTATGTGGCTGGTGAAGTAGAGCGACGAGACACCCAGTTCGGGCTGGATCTCCAGGTAACGGCGCCAGGCGCTCTTGTCGCGTACCGGCCAGTTGTCGGTGTCGATGATCGCCTCGGGGCAGGCGAGCCGGGCGATGCAGGCCCGGTGGGGCATCGAGGTGGCCACGTCGGCGCCAACGTTGATGTCGTTGAGGCGGATCATGTCCACCACGTCGGCCAGATAGGGATGAGGCGTGTGGGTCATGAGCAGCGCGTCGGATTTCGTCGCCTTCGCCTCGTGGTGGAGGATCTCCAGGTAGCGTCGCATCAGCTCGAGCCCCCAGACCCGCTCGTCGGCAAGCCGCAAGCCGGGGCTGCACGGGATGCGGGCGGTGAAGTCGAGCTTGAACCCGTCGGCGTCGTAGCCCTCCGGCGAGAGCATCCGCGCTATCGACTCCCGGAAGCGCTCCTCGAAGGCGGGGTTGGTCGGGTCGACGGCGACCTTCTCGCCGGCGGCGTTGGTGACGCACTCCTCCGCCGGGATCCCCTCCGGGTCCCAGGCCTTGAGCCAGAGGAGGACCTTGCGGCCCGAGCGGTGCTGATCGGCTATGAAGCCGGCCAGGTCGGGCCACTTCTCCTCGTCGACCGCGTTCTCACCGTAGGTCAGTTGCCACTTGTCGTCGAGGACGACGGTTCCGGGTTGCAGGCCACGTGCTTCGAGCTGGGAGAGGAAGAGCTCGTAGTTCTCCTGCCTGGCCTGCGCCGGGGCGCCGCCGCCCGTCTTCGAGGCTACGTACCCCTGAGCGCCCCAGCCGCAGAAGATCGGCTGCGACCACCACTCGGCCCGTTCGCACGCCCCCGCCTTCACCAGCCGTTGCGCGCGCAGCGAGACCACGTGCCGCTCGAGCGCCGCGTACTCGTCGACCGCGAAGTCGAAGCCTATCGCCGGGAGGCGGTAGCTTCCCGCCACTGCGACCGTTCCTTCGAACGGGAGCGACAGGCAGAAGCCCCCTCTGTTGGCGCGATAGCCGAACTCGTTGAAGCGGTTCTCGCCCGGTGCCGCTTCGAGACCCATGGCCAGCCAGCCGCCCTCCGTCTCGAAGGCGTAGCAGAAGGGTGGCGGCGTGAAGAACCAGCCTCCCCGCCCGGCGATGGGTACGCCGCTGGTGTCGATGAGGCTGCTCTCGGTGGGCGTGAAGTAGTAGCTCTCCTCCACCGTCGGCTCAGGGTTGAAGCCCTTGGCGAAGTGGGCTCTTGACCAGAAGAAGCCGGACCCCCAGCGGAGCCTGGCCGAGGAGTAGCCGCCGAAGTAATCGACGGCCGAGATACGCCCCTCTCCTTCTATCTCGACCTCGAACGCGAGGCGCTCCTCCCAGCAACGGAAGCGGCAGACCTTCCGCTGCCAGCGCGAACTGCCCAACTCCAGTTCGAGCAGCACGTGGTCGCCCAGGTCGCGGCGCCGCCACCGGCCTACCGTCACCGTGTCCTCCCTGCCATCGACGGCGTGCACCGAGCAGGGTACGAAGAGTTCGGCGATCGGTTCGCCGGCTGCTCCGGAGAGCGAGACGTAGGGCCGATCGGCGGCACATTCGAGCCGGTAACGGCTGGTGGTCAGACTCGGGGGTTCTTCGGGGGCGACCGGGGGCATGGTCCTCCTTAAGGGTCCGGAACGTCGAGCAACGAGGACGATAGGTCGTGCTCCACCTATTTGCCTACCGAACCTGCCACACTTATCCCTTCGATGAAGTACTGCTGGAAAGAGAGGAACATCACGAGCACCGGCAGCATCACCACCAGGCTCGCGGCCATCAGCCAGTTCCAGGCGGGAGCGCCGCCGGCCGCGAAGTCGAACTGCCGCAGCCCCAGCTGGAGTGTGTAGAGCCGCTCGCTCTGCAGATAGATGAGCGGGCCCATGAAGTCCTGCCAGGCGCCCTGGAAGGAGAAGATGGCGATCGTGGCAAGGGCGGGCTTCGAGAGGGGCATGACGATGCTCCAGAGGATGCGCAGCTCGGAGGCGCCGTCGATCTTGGCGCTCTCCGAGAGCGACATGGGGATCCCCTTCATGAACTGTCGCAGCAGGAATATGTGGAAGGCGCTTCCGCCCATGAAGCCGGGGACTATGAGCGGCAGGAAGGTGTTGGTCCACACCTCGGAACCCTGGAAGCCGAACGCCGGCAGGTTGGCCATCACGATGAACTGCGGGATGAGCAGGACGACTCCGGGGAGCATCATCGTGGCCAGCACGAAGACGAACATGACGTCGCGGCCCGGCCAGCGCAGCCGGGCGAAGGCGTAGGCGGTGAGCGAGGTCGCGAAGACGCCGCTGACCACTGCCGCTACGGTGATTATCACCGTGTTGAGGGCCCAACGTCCCCACAACCCGAACGAGAACGCCTCGCTGTAGTTCTGCCAGTAGAGGACCTCGGGGATCCAGTTGCTTCCCTGCAGGTCCCAGTGGGCCTTCAGAGAGGTCGATATCATCCAGCCCAGCGGGACCAGGAACAGGATCGAGATGCCGATGAGCAGGAGCAGGGAGATCCACTCGGCGATCCCCATCTTGAAGAGCCGCAGCCGGGGCCGCACCGCTCGCCTGGCTACCGTCGCCACGTGGACCTCCGCGGGTGGTAGGCCTCGTTCACCGGTCGGCCTCGTAGTGGACCCAGCGCTTGGCCAGGCCGAGCTGGATGACGGTGATGACCATGATGATCACGAACAGGATCCAGGCGAGGGCCGAACCGTAGCCCATCTCCAACCTGCCGCTGCAGGCGTCCTGTCCGAACGAGCATTTGTAGAGGTAGAGGACGTAGAAGAGGAGCGAGTGCTCGGTACCCCCTAACGTCTTGACGGCCGGATCGGTGGTGATGATGTAGGCGGTCGTGAATATCTGGAAAGTGCCGATGATGCCGGTGATGACCAGGAAGAAGGTGGTGGGGGTGAGCAGCGGGATGGTGATGTAGAGGTTCTTCATCCAGCCGTTCGCCCCGTCGATCTCGGCGGCCTCGTAGAGAGACTTGTCGATCCCTCTGAGGCTCGCGAGGTAGATGATCACGTCGACGCCTATGTACCAGAGCCCCATGATGACGAAGGCGGGCTTCGTCCAGGTCGCGTCGGAGAGCCAGGCCGGCCCCCTGATGCCGAATAGCTGCAGGCCGCTGTTGAGGAGCCCGTTGGGCTCGAGCATCCACTCCCACAGGAAGATCGCGGCCACGCCCGAGAGCACGGTAGGCAGATAGATGACTGTTCGGAAGATACGGGTGCCGGGCAGGTCCATATTCAGCAGGACCGCCAGACCCAGTGCCAGCGCCAGGACGATCGGCGTCTTGACGAGCACCATCCAGAACGTGTTCCTGAGCGAGATCCAGAAGTATTCGTCGCGGAAGAAGATCTCGCGATAGTTCTCCAGCCCCACCCAGTTGGGGGCCCGGATGATGTTGTAGTCGGTGAAGCTCGTATAGAGCGAGAAGAGCATCGGCCCCAGGGTGAAGGCGGTGAAGCCGATGATCCAGGGGAGCACGAAGAGCCAGCCGGTGATCGCTTCGCTGCGGAAGTGGCTGCGGACGCGCCGCTTCGCTGGTTTGCCGGCGACCCTGGCGGCTGGTGTCGCTATCTTTCCGTCCATACCCATGCTCCCGTGAAGGTGTGGGACGGGGGCGAGCTGGTCGCCCCCGTCACGGTGCCGATGCTAGTCGTTGGCGGCGATCTCGGCGTCGATCGCTTCCTGTGCTTCCTCCAGCATCTCCTCGGGCTCCATCTCGCCGGTCCAGACCTGCTCCCAGCGGTTGTTGATCTCGTTCATCCAAGCCGGGTAGGCGGTGACGAAGGTGCTGTTGTTCGCCGGCACGGCCTCGATGGCGTCGATGTAGAACTCCCAGTTGGGGTCGGCCATCAATTCAGGAGCGTTGGCCGGGGCCGGGCCGTTGGGGATGGCGTAGGTGTCACGCGCCCACGAGGTCTGCGCCTCGGGGTTGGTCGCGCACTTGATGAACTCCCAGGCGGCTTCCGGGTTCTCGGCGCCGCTCGGGATCGAGAGGGTGAAACCGCCGCTGTCGGAGGTGGTTTCCTCGGCAGTCTGAGCCGGGATTGGGGCGACGCCCCAGTCGATCTCGACCCGCTCGCCGTCCAGCTCCATGCGCGGCCGGTAGAAGACCAGCTGCGAGGCGTAGCCGGCAACGTCGACCTTCATCGCGACCCCGCCCGACATGAAGTGGTCGTTCGGGGGAGCGCCGAAGCTCTGGGTGAAGCGCTGCAGGTTGTCGAACCCGCCGTAACGGTCGATCCACGACTTGATGAACTCGGCGGACTCGACAACTTCGGGAGCGTCGACGACGGGGTGGCCGTTCTCGTCGAGCCAGCTGTGGCCGTTGTTGAGCGCCCAGATGTTGGGTGGGCCGTTGCCGATGAGTGGGCTGAAGGCGATGCGCTCCAGGTCCCCGTTGGCAGCCACTACATCGATGGCGTCGGCGACCTCCTCGAGCTCTTCCCAGGTGGCCGGCGGATCGTTCGGATCGAGTCCGGCGGCTTCCATGAGGGTCTTGTTGTAGAACAGTACCCGCACGTCGGTCTCGAAGGGGATGCCGTACGGATCGCCCTCGTAGAGCGACTGGTTCCAGGTGAACTCCCAGAAGTTGGAGCCGTCCACGCCGTCGGCCGCGGCCATCTCAGCGAGGTTCTCGTAGATGCCTTCGGCGGCCTCGCGGCGCAACTGGTTCCGGTCGGAAACGATCACGTCCGGCATGCCGGAGCCGGCGGCGACCGCGGCGATGTTGGCGGTCCAGATGTCACCCCACGGTTTGAACACCTCGGTGACCTCGATGTTCGGCAGTTTCGCTTCGCAGAGGGCGACTACCCTCCGAATGGCGGTGCGGCGGACGGGCGAGCCCCAGAAGTGCCAGAACTCCACCTCTCCCGAGACCGAGGGGTCGAGCGGTGCGGCCGCGTCCTCCGACGACTGGGAGAAACCGAGGCTGCCCACCAGCAGCAACGGGACAAGCACGAGCGACAACAGGAAATACCGTGACTTCATCTCTATCCACTCCTCCTTCGAAGTGAGTCGGGTTGGGCCGGTCTGATAGCCGTCAGCTCAGGCAGAGAGCTCCTCCTTCCGGTGACAAGACCCGCGGTCTCGCTATCGAACTGCGAGCAGGCGACGGCCTGGCTCACGGTTGATGCCACTTCTCGCCGTCATCGCCGACGACCCTGACGTCGACACCCGACTCGCGCAGCGCCAACCGATCGTCCTCGGGCATGCCCGAGTCGCTGATGACCATGTGCACGGCGCTCAGGGGCGCCACTACCTCGTCAGCGACCCGATGGAACTTGCTCGAGTCGGCGACCACTACCGAGCGTTTGGCGACACGCACCAATTGTCTTAACACCAGGGCTTCGTCGGGCGCGGTGACGGTGTAGCCGACCCCGTGGCCGATCCCGCTCACCCCCACGAAAGCGATGTCGACGAACAGGTCCGAGAGGTTGTCGAGGGTCCACTCGCCCACCACCAGTTCGCCGGTCTGCCGGTAGCGGCCGCCGGTGAGGCGCACTCCGGTTGCTGGATCGGTGATGGCGGCGGCGACGGCGAGGCTGCTGGTGATCACCTCGACCCTCCGGCCGTCGAGCTGACGGGCGATCTGCTCGGTGGTCGTGCCGGGTCCCAGCCCCACGGTCATCCCCTCCCGCACTAGCTCCGCGGCGGCGGCGGCGATGAGAGTCTTCTCGTCCAGCCGCAGGGCGGTTCGCTCCCGGTACGACAGGGCCTGGTAGCTCAGCAGTACTCCCCCACCGTGGTGCTTGCTGATGAGGCCCTTCTCCTGGAGGTCTTCGAGGTCGCGCCGGATCGTCTGTCCCGAGACCCGGAACATGCGCGCCAGCTCCGCGGTGCGGGCGGACCCGTTCTCCTGGATGAGGCCAAGGATGGTTTGCCTTCGTTCCTCTGCGAGCATCGGTGGCTCACTTTCCGCTTTTTGGTATTGAGAAATGTAACATGGTATTCATTGCGAGTCAACAATTCGCATGGAGCTAGGGGTCAGATGACCGGAAAAGTCAACACGTTCCCACATGTTGGACGGGGTGCCGTGTGATGAAGGCGGGAAACGACGGCTCGGCGCAACCCGACATCCTGCTGATGATGGTCGACCAGATGACCGCCGGCGCCATCCGCGCAACGGGGCATCCGTCGGCCATCACTCCCAACCTCGATCGCCTGGTGCGCTCCTCCGTGTCGTTCGTCAACGCCTACAGCAACTCGCCCCTCTGCGTGCCGGCGCGGGCCTCCTTCATGACCGGCCGGCTCCCGCGTTCCACCGGAGTTTTCGACAACGGCTCGGAACTGCCGGCCAGCGCCCCCACCATCGCCCACCATCTACAACGGGCCGGTTACCGGACGATCCTGGCGGGCAAGATGCACTTCGTCGGTCCGGACCAGCACCACGGCTTTCGCGAGCGGCTCACCGGCGACATCTCTCTCCCCGGACTCACGCTCACTCCCGATTGGCGGCGGGGAGCCTACCCTAACGGGGGGAGCAGCGTAGGCCGGCTCAAGGAGCCGAACGTCGTCGACTGGACGCTCCAACTGGCGTTCGACGAGGAGGTCGTCTCTTCGGCGTTGGCGCGCTTGCGGCGTCTCAGGCAGGAGCGCGAGAAGTTCTTCCTCTGCGTTTCGTTGAGCCACCCTCACGATCCGTTCCAAATAACGAAGGAGTACTGGGACCGCTACGAGGGGGTGCCGGTGCCGCAACCGTTCGCACCCGCAACCGCCTTGGATCGGATGCACCCCTATAACCAGTGGATCCAGACCCACCACGAGGCCGACAGGTACCGGCTGAGCGACGCCGAGGTCGAGGGCAACCGCCGCGCCTACCTGGCGATGGCCTCCTATGTAGACGACAAGGTAGGGCGCCTCCTGGACGAGCTCGAGCGCCTGGGCCTGGAGGAGACCGTGGTCGTATTCACCAGCGATCACGGCGAGATGCTGGGCGAGCACGGCATGTGGTTCAAGCGCACCTTCTTCGACCCGGCAGCGAAAGTTCCCTTGCTGATCCGCTGGCCCGCAAGGCTCCGTCCCGAGCGCCGGGAGGAGGTCGTGTCGCTGGTCGACCTGAGCGCGACCCTCCTCGAGGTGGGTGCGGTACCCGAGGCCAAAGAGTGGATCGCCGACATGGACGGCGCCAGCCTGCTGCCTCTACTGGATAACCGGAGCGGCGACTGGAAGAACGGCGCCATCGGCGAGTATTACGCCGAAGGGGCGGTCGAACCGATGCTCTACCTCAGGAAGGACCGTTTCAAATACGTCTACGTCCATGGTGAGGAGCCGTTGCTCTTCGACCTGGTAGCCGACCCGCTGGAGCTGGACGATCTGGCGTGGCGAACGGAGTACCGGGAAGTTCGCGAGGGCCTGCACGCCGAATTGCTGGCCGGTGTGGACATCGAGGAGTTGCGCGATCGGATCCTCAGGAGTCAGCGGGAGCGGCTGGCGATCGTCGAGGCGTATCCGGATGAACGCCTGGCCTGGGCGCACCGGCCGGAGCGGGACGCGCTCGAGCTGTACGGGCGGGCGAAGAAGTAGCTAGCCGGCTGCCTCATTCCGGCGTCAGTCCGCTGCCGTGAGACGCCAGGCAGATCGCTGCCGTCCTGCGCCATCCGATCGAGCCATCCGCATACGCCTGCGCTGCGAGGCCGACTCAGCCCCTCACTTCGGCGACGACGGCGTCGGCGACCTCCCGGGTCGAGGCCCTGCCTCCCAAGTCCGGAGTCAGCGGCTCCCCCCGGCCCGTCACCGCCTCGATGGCGGCCATGACGGCAGCGGCGGCAGCGGTCTCCCCAAGGAACTCGAGCATCTGACCGGCCGTCCAGAAGATAGCGATCGGGTTGGCGATCCCCTTTCCGGCGATGTCCGGGGCCGAGCCGTGCACCGGTTCGAACATCGAGGGGAACTCCCGCTCGGGATTGATATTGGCCGAAGGGGCTATGCCGATGCCACCGGCTACCGCGGGGCCCAGGTCGGAGAGGATGTCGCCGAAGAGGTTGCTGCCCACGACCACGTCGAACCAGTCGGGGTGCTGGACGAAGTGGGCGGTGAGTATGTCGATGTGGAACTTGTCGGTTCGAACGTGCGGGTACTCCTTGGCGATCTCGGCGAAGCGCTCGTCCCAGAAGGGCATCGTGTGGATGATACCGTTCGACTTCGTCGCGGCCGTCAGATGCTTCGCCGGTCTGCTGCCGGCCAACTCGAAGGCGTAGCGGAGGATCCTGTCGACCCCCTTGCGGGTGAAGACCGTCTCCTGAACGGCCATCTCCATCTCGGTGCCCTCGTAGAGGCGACCGCCGATCTCCGAGTACTCGCCTTCGTTGTTCTCCCGAACGATCACGAAGTCGATGTCGCCGGGTCGGCGGCCAGCCAGCGGCGAGACGATACCGGGGAGCAGGCGAACCGGCCGCAGGTTCACGTACTGCCTGAATGTCCGGCGGATCGGGATCAGCAGCCCCCAGAGCGAGACGTGGTCGGGCACGCCGGGGTATCCGACGGCGCCCAGGAAGATGGCGTCGAACGGCCTGAGCCGCTCGAGCCCGTCGGCCGGCATCATCGCCCCGTTGCGGGTGTAGTATTCGCAGCCCCAGTCGAACTCCTCCGTTAGCAGGCGGAAGCCGAACCTCTCACCCGCCGCCTCCAGGAGTTCCAGGCCCAGGGGCGTGACTTCGAGGCCGATGCCGTCGCCCGGGATGATGGCGATCCGGTGTTCTCTCAAGGTTCCTCCCGCTCCTTCACGGGTACGTCGTCAGGTCGAGGATACAGGCGGCCGCAGCCGCGAGTGCCGGCCTGACCGCTGGTGGCCGGCGCGCGGCGAGGCCCGAGGTCGCTTCACGACGACGCCTCGACGCTGGTCAGGAAGTGGATGAGGCGCCTCGCCGCCTGGGTGCAGAACTCCGGTTTCGGGTGGAGCAGCGTCATGCTTCGCTCGAAGCCAGGTGCGGCCAGGGTCAGCGCCACGAGCGTGCCGGCTTCGACTTCGCGGCGCACAGCGAGCCGTGATATGAAGCCGGCTCCGAAGCCTTGCAGCACAGCCTCCTTGACGGCCTCGATGCCGGTCGCTTCGAGCACGGTGCGCACGCCCGGCCGCGGCAGGTGCATCTCGGCGAGCGCCAGCTCGACCACTTCGCGTGTGCCCGAGCCCGGTTCGCGTTGCACGATGGCCAGGCCGGGCAGGTCGCGACCGGCTACCTCGCCCTTGCCCGCCAGAGCATGGTCGGGACGCACCGCGAGGACGATCTCGTCGTGGAAGATGGTTTGCGAAGCGAAGTCGTCGGGGATCGGCGGCACCGGACCCTCGACCACTGCCAGGTCGGCTTCGGCTCGCTCCAGGAGCGCCAGAGCGTCGAGCGAATTGCGGGTGAGCAGCCGCAGTTCGAGCAGCGGATGACGGCGGTGGAATTCGACGAGGATGCCCGGCAACAGGTAGACGGCAACCGTCATGCTCGCCGCTATGCGGACCTGTCCCAGCTGGCCCGAGCGCCGTCCCCGACTCCAGCCGCGAGCGCCCTCGAGCGCCCGCCGCAATGCTTCCGCGTAGGGGAGCAACATCTCACCGGCTTCGGTCAGTTCTACGCCGTAACGGCTACGGCGATACAGAGGCTCCCCCACCGCTTCGGTCAGCCGCTTGAGCTGGCCGGAGATGGCTGGTTGGCTACGGTGGCGCTCCAGCGCGGCGGCGCTAAGAGTGCCGTGCTTGGCGACCAGCGCGAAGGTCACGAGTTGTTCGGCCTCGATTGCCATGGCCTGGTATAAGACAGAGTGATATCCGGGTGCAACTCATGTGATTTGCGCCTATATCCTGCCGGCGCCTACTCTTGCCGGCAGTGAACCCTCCCAGTCGATTCCTCACGGCACTCATCCCGGGCCTGGCGCTCGTCGGCCTCCTCACGGCCGTCTCCTACCTCCTGGCCAGGGTGCCGGCGCTCGCGCTGATGGGCCCGCTGGTAGTGGCGCTGGTCGTGGGCCTCGCCTGGCGAGCGCTCGCGGGACTGCCCGGTCCGGCAGCGGCCGGAGCGCGGTTCTCTGCCCGCACCCTGCTGCGGCTCGGCATCGTGCTGTTGGGGGTTCGCCTCGACTTCGGCCTGCTGGTGAAGGTGGGCCCCGAAGTCCTGCTCGGCAGCCTGCTGGTGGTGACGTTGGGCATCTGCGGGATCGAGTGGCTGGGCCGGTTGGCCGGCCTGCCGCCCGGGCTGCGGAGGGGGATCGCGGTCGGGACGAGCATCTGCGGCGCCTCGGCGATCCTCGCGGCCGCTCCGTCCACCCGCATGTCGGACGAGGAGGCGGGCGTGTCGGTTGGCATCATCAGCACGCTGGGGACCCTCGGGGTTCTCGTCTTCGCCCTTCTGTCCTCCCTGCTGGAACCGGCCGACCGGATCTACGGCTTCATCGTTGGTTCGACACTTCAGGAGGTCGCTCAGGTGATCGCCGCCGGCTACGTGCCCGGCAACGAGGCCGGAGACCTCGCGACCATCGTGAAGCTCACCAGGGTTGCGCTTCTGGCTCCGGTGCTGCTGGTGCTCAACTCGGTGCTGAAGGGTCCGTCGACGGCCGCCGATACGCCGCATCTTCGGCCGGCGGGCGCCTCCCGGTTCCGGCTGCCGGTGCCACTCTTCCTGCTCGGGTTCCTGGCGGTCGGCGTACTAGCCAGCCTGGGCTGGTTACCCGCTGGCGTCTCGCGCCTGATGCAGTCGGGAAGTCTGCTGCTCACAACGATGGCGATGGTCGGACTGGGCCTGGGTCTCGACCTGCTGGTCTTCCGCCGGGTCGGAACTAGGGCCCTGATCGTCGGCGCGACCGGATTCGCGGGCCTGGTCGCGGTGATGATCCCCTATGCGTTGTTCGTGGCCAGATGAGTGGAGGCTGCGGCTCGGGTGGAGCCGCGGCTGGGGTCGCTACTGGAACGAATTGAGCGGCGCTGGTCGCCTCTTGCCTATCCAGCCGGCCAGCCAGCCGAACAGCAGGGCGCTTGGCAGGGCGCCCAGGAGAGCGTGGTGCAGGTAGTGCCATTGCGGCCGCACGTCCCAGCGCCCCGAGAAGTCGACGCATAGCCGGTCGAGGGCCGGACCCAGCAACGGGCAGGGGTTGAGCACCCTCGGTACGACGTCGATGCAGATGAGCACGAGCACGGTTCCGAGGAACGGGACGATGAACTTGCGCGCGCCCTCCATCCGTCCCTCCTGCAGGTTACGCACGCCCACGAGCAGGCCGGGCAGGCAGAGGAGCAGCGCCAACGCATAGCCGTAACGCGGAAGTCTCACCAGGGTCTCGCCGATGACCGAGCCGGGAGTCTCGGGTACACAGGGGGCGACCGGGCAGTCGAGAGACTGCTGCAGCGACTCCTCGGGGATGGTGGTACGGGTAGCGGGGAAGACGATGCCGGCGACGAAGGCGAGCAACGCCGTGAAGATCAGGACGCGCCAGCTGTAGCCGATCCCCGTGTCGGCGATCCGCCGCCAGTCGCGAGGTGCGGCGCTCTGCCGCCCGCGCGGCTCCTGTCCTGCAGCCGCCCTGGGCGTGTCTACCCATCTGCGCATCGGGTGGAGTTTAGCACCGGCATGTAGCGCGAGAAGTGGTGTTTTCATCGGCCGGCGACGTCTCGCCGCACCCGCCGCGCGGCGTCAGCGCGTTCCTTAAGCCAGCCTTGCTTGCGATTCTGGGCCACCGGCAGGTACACTCGACCGATACCCGAGTGTGGTACTCGGAATTACATTGCGGCCCGACGCAACGAAGATATCAGATCGGCCGCGGAGGAACTCGATGGATCGACCCCTGAACGGGCGGCTGCTACTGGTCGTCACCCTCTTCGCCACCCTTTGCGGCGCCGCCGCCCAGTCAGCGTGCGACGGCAGGCTGATCGACCACGCGATGGGCACCACCTGCGTGCCGAAGAACCCGGAGCGCGTAGTGGTGCTCGACACCGGGGAGCTCGACAGCGCGCTGGCGCTGGGAGTCAAGCCGGTAGGAGCGGTCCATGCCATCGGGGGCTTCCCCTCCTACCTCGGCGATCGCACCGACGGCATCGCCGTCGTGGGCACAATCCAGGAGCCCAACCTCGAGGCCATCCTCGCCCTCGACCCCGACCTGATCCTCTCAAGCAAGACCCGCCACGAGGCGATCTACGAGCAGCTCTCGGCGATCGCGCCGACCGTGTTCACAGAAACGGTAGGTGTGGTCTGGAAGGAGAACCTGCTCGCGAACGGCGAGGCCCTGGGCCTGCGTGAAGAGGCCGAGCAACTGCTGGCCGATTACGAAGCCCGGCTGGCGGAGCTGCGTTCGCAGCTCGACGAGCTACCCACCGTTTCGATCGTGCGCTTCCTCCCGGGGCAGGTGAGGATCTACCTCTCCGAGTCGTTCATCGGGACGATCATCGAAGACGCCGGCCTGCCGCGACCGCCCGCCCAGCGGGTCGAGGACTTCGCCCTCTTCGTCGACCGCGAAGGCATCCCGCTCATGGATGGTGACGTGATGTTCGTGACCCACTACGGCCCGGTAGAGGACACTCCGCAGGCGGAGTTCCTGGACGATCCGCTGTGGCAGAGTCTCGACGTCGTCCAGGAGGGGAACGTCTACTTCGTCCCGGACGCCTACTGGATGCTTGGCATCGGCCCGATCGCCGCCAACCTGGTGATAGACGACCTCTACCAGTATCTCGTCGACGGCGGTGGCGACGAGAGGTGACCGAGGCCGGGGGCAACGGGTTCCAGCTCTGCAACCTCTTCGCGAGGGGGCAAGGGCTCGACCCGATCGGGTATGCAGGCACCCTGGACGCCTTCCTGGCGTTCGAGGTGCCGCTGCCGTGGCCCCGCGGGATATTCGAGAGCCGCAGCAAGCTGCCCGCCGAGGCCCGTGAGGCGCTCGAATGGTTCCAGCGCGAGCTCCCGTTCCGCCTGAGGTCGCTCGTGATAGGTCCAGATCCCCAGTACAGCCAGCCCGGCATGCGGAGGGTGGTGTGGTGGGCGCGACCCGACGGACCGATGTCGGAGTACGGCAGCGCCGAGTATCTCGTACCGCAGGAATCGATGGGCCAACTGGTAGCGGCGCTGGTGCGCTCAGGGGGGCGGGCCGAGGATTTCGCCGACTACAGGACCGAGGCCCACGGCCGCAACCTGCTGGTTTGCACCCACGGCACCCAGGACGCCGCCTGCGGCCGCTTCGGCGTGCCCCTCTACCGTCGGCTCCGGAGCCGAGCAGGAGAGGCCGGCTGCAGGGTGTGGCGCGTCTCCCACTTCGGAGGTCACCTCTTCGCGCCAACGCTGCTCGAGCTCCCGTCCGGCCGGCTCTGGGCCTACCTCGAGGACGACTCTGCGGAGCTCTTGCTCGAGGAACGGGGCGACGCCGACGAGTTGCGTGACAAGTACCGGGGCTGGGCGGCCCTCGAGGGACCGTTCCTTCAGGCGCTCGAGCGCGAGTTGCTCGCACGTGAAGGCTGGGAGTGGCTGCGCCTCCCCAAGTCGGGCAGGACCATCGAGCAGGACCCCTCCGCTGATCCGCGTTGGGCGCTCGTCGAGCTGACCGTGTGGCGCGACCGGGGAGTCGAGGTACACACCGCCCGCGTCGAGGTCGATGGGTTCCTGGACGTGCGGCCCCGCTCCGACAGTCAGGAGGTGAAGCCGTACGCGCAGTACCGGGTGGCCTCGCTCAGCCTTACGGAAGGAACGGCTAGCGACGTGCAGGCGGTCGCCTGATGACCGGGGCGAGCATGGGCACGCGGCCACGCTCGTTGCGCGCGTCGCGCTTCGCCGGGCTCGCGCTCGCGCTGGCGGTCACCGCCGTCCTCTTCGCCTCGAGCCTGGCGGTCGGAAGCATGCAGATCCCGCTGCCGGAGGTACTGCGCGGCCTCTTCGCGGGCGACGGATCGGTGAGCAGCCTGATCGTACGTACCGTTCGGCTGCCCCGGGCGCTCGCCGCACTTCTCGTCGGCGGTTCGCTGGCGGTGGCCGGGGCGATCATGCAGGCGTTGACCCGCAATCCGCTGGCTTCACCCGGGATCCTCGGGGTGAACGCCGGGGCGGCGCTCGCCGTCGTGGCGGCCGTGATCGTCACCGGAGGGCTGCCCCTGTCGGCCTACGCCCTGTTCGCCCTCCTGGGCGCCGCCGTCGCCGGAGCTTTCGTGTACGCCCTGGGATCGGCGGGCCGTGGCAACCCTTCGCCGCTGCGGCTGGCTCTGGCCGGCGCCGTCCTGATGTCGTTCCTCACCTCGCTCACCACCGCCCTGCTGCTCCTGGACCAGGAGACTCTGGACCAGGTGCGCTTCTGGACCGCCGGCTCACTCGCCGGACGCGACATGGAACTCCTCTCCCTGAGCGCCCCCTACATGCTGCTCGGCCTGCTACTCGCCGTCCCCCTCTCCCGGAGGCTCACCGCCCTGTCGCTGGGCGACGACGTGGCCCGCGGCCTGGGCCAGCGTTCGGGCGGCGTGAAGCTCGCCGCGGCACTGGTCGTGGTGCTCCTCGCTGGCGGAGCGGTCGCGCTCGCCGGACCGATCGCCTTCGTGGGCCTGGTGGCGCCCCATCTGGCCCGCTTCCTGGTGGGTACCGACTACCGCTGGGTGCTCCCCTACGCCGCCCTCCTGGGAGCGATCCTGGTGACGGTAGGCGACATCGGCGCCAGGGTGGCGCTGCGCCCGCAGGAGATCCCGGTAGGCGTCCTCATGGCGGTAATCGGCGCTCCCTTCTTCATCCACCTCGCCAGGACGAAGGTGAGGCGCTGATGGGAGGCGCGGCGCGCCGGCCTGGCGCCTGGTGGTACCTGCGGCTGGGACGGGTCTCGATCCGACTGCCCAGGCGACTTCTACCGGTCGGCTCGATCCTCCTGCTGCTGATCCTCGCGACCATGGTGGTGAGCGTAGGGGTCGGCGAGTACCACATAGGCCCCGTCGACGTCGTCCGCGCCACGCTCGGTCTCGAGACGGGCAACCCCGACCACGCGCTGGTCGTGCGCACCTTCCGCCTCCCTCGCATCGTGCTGGCTGCGCTGGTGGGAGCCGCCCTCGCCCTCTCCGGGGCGGTACTGCAAGGGATAACCAGGAACGGGCTCGCCGAGCCTGGAGTGCTGGGCATCAATCAGGGCGCTGGCCTGGCGGCGGTAGCTCTGCTCACGCTCGCCCCTTCCGCCTCGGTGGCTCTGTTGCCCTGGCTGGCGCTGGCCGGCGGCCTCATCGCCGCTCTGCTCATCTACCTGCTGGCCTGGAATCAGGGTGCGGCCCCCATTCGCCTCCTGCTGGTGGGGATCGGGATCGGGGCCGTCGCCTCCGCAGCGACCACGTTCATGATCGTCTACGGCGACATCATCGACGTGCAGAGGGCCCTCTTCTGGCTCACGGGAAGCGTCTACGGGCGCACCTGGGAGCACGTGAGGATGCTGGGCGCCTGGATGCTCGTGCTGGCGCCTCTCCTCCTGCTCTGCGCCCGGGCCCTCAACGTCCTCGCCCTTGGGGACGCTCCGGCGCGGGCCCTTGGCCAGCGTGTCGAGTTGGCTCGTGGCATTCTCATCGTAGCTGCCGTCGCACTCGCCACCGGCGCGGTGTCGGTGGCCGGCACCGTCGCCTTCGCCGGGCTCGTCGCGCCCCATGCGGCACGTCGACTCGTGGGACCGGCCTTCGAGGCTCTCCTGCCGGCCAGCGCCCTCTTCGGCGCACTGCTGCTCTTGCTCGCCGACCTCATCGGCCGTACCGTCATAGCCCCGAGTCAACTGCCGGTCGGCATCGTGACTGCTGTGATCGGGGCCCCATATCTGCTATTCCTGTTGTGGCGCCAAAGGAGTCTCTAGCAATGGCAAAGCTCGCCGCCGACAAGCTAACTCTCGCCTACGACCAGCAGGAGATCATCCGCGACCTCGGCATCTCCATACCCGAGGGGAAGGTGACTGCGCTGGTCGGGCCCAACGGTTGCGGCAAGTCGACCCTGCTGAGAGGCCTTGCCCGACTGATGGCGCCCAAGGCGGGAAACGTGCTTCTCGACGGCAAGGCGATCGCCCGGCTCTCCAGCAAGGAGGTGGCGCGGCAGATGGGGATCCTGCCCCAGGGCCCGGTTGCCCCGGAGGGGATGAGCGTGCGGGAGCTCGTCACCCAGGGACGCTACCCGCATCAGAGTCTCCTGCGCCAGTGGTCCAAGGAGGACGAGGACGCGCTGGAGTGGGCGCTGGATATCACCTCGCTCGTCGAACTGGCCGACCGGCCGCTCGACACGCTCTCCGGCGGACAGCGGCAGCGGGCCTGGATCGCGATGACCCTCGCCCAGCAGACCCCGGTCCTGCTGCTCGACGAACCCACCACCTTCCTCGATCTCGCCCACCAGGTAGAGATCCTCTCGCTCCTCGACGAACTGAACGAGCGGGAGGGGCGCACCATCGTGATGGTTCTGCACGACATCAATCAGGCCTGCCGCTACGCCCACCACATCGTGGCGCTGCGCGACGGCGCGGTGGTGGCCGAGGGCGACCCTCGGGAGGTCGTCGATCACGGCATGGTCTGCCAGGTGTTCGGCATCGAGTGCCACGTGGTGCGCGATCCGGTGAGCGGAACGCCCCTCTGCCTGCCGCAGAGCTGCCCCCTCAGGCTCCTGCCCAAGACCGGCGCCGCCTGACCAGCGTGCGGAGCGGGTCTCGCTCGCCGCTGAACCAGTGTGGGCGAGTTCAGTTCGCGGCAGCCGCAAGTGAAAGCAAGCCCCTCGCCATACCCCTGCAGGTTGGCCGGCGCTAGCCGCAGCCTGCCGCCCCAGCCGCCTCGAATCTGCTCAGATATCCCGAAAGCCTCGCGAACGCCTCCGGTTCGAGGGCGTAGTAGGTCCAGCGGCCGCGCTTCTCTGCGGAGAGGAGCCCTGCCTGGACGAGGATCTTGAGGTGGTGGCTCACGGTGGGCTGGGAGAGGCCCAGAAGGGTCTCGAAGTCGCAGCCGCAAACCCCGTCTTCCCGCGCGCAGCAGTCGCCTCGTGGCTCGAGCAGGAACTCGAGGATCTTGAGGCGGGCCGGATCGGCGATCGCCTTGAGCCGTCCTGCGGTCTCCTCCACTGCATCCGCTCTTACGAGAACAGCCATGCCCGAGTATACATTGACAAATCTCGATGTGTCGGATTATCGTCGTCGCATCGACGTATCGACATGCGTCAATCCATGCGTGGAGGCAGAAGTGAACCTCGAAATGATCGCCCGACTCAACCAGGACCACCTCCAGCAGCTCAGAAGCGAAGCGACCCGGGACGCAGCGACGCGGGCGGACCTTCGCCTGCCGCAGGTGAACGGAGCGTCTTCGATCAGGCAGACGATCCGCTGCCTCTTCACACCCGCGTGCAGTCGGTGCTGCCAGGCCGTCTCGTGAACTCCCTATCGGAACTCCCCGTCGTCGTGATCGGGGCCGGGCCGGTTGGCCTGGCCGCGGCAGCTCAACTCCTCGAACACGGCCTCGAGCCGCTCATCCTGGAGGCGGGAAACCTGGTTGGAGCCAACGTGAGAGAGTGGGGCCACGTCCCCCTCTTCTCCCCCTGGCGCTATCTCACCGACCGGGCTGCACTCTCCCTCCTGGAGCAGGAAGGCTGGCAACGACCCGACCCGGAGGAGCACCCGAAGGGTCGGGAGCTGGTGGAGCGATACCTCGAACCGCTCGCCGGCGTCCCCGCCATCGCTCGCTCGCTGCGGCTCTCCCACAGGGTCCTGGCCGTCACCCGGTTCGGTCTCGACAGGATGAAGACAACGGGCAGAGGCGACTCTCCCTTCCTGGTGGTCGCGGAGGGTCCCGGTGGCGAAGTGAGGATCGAAGCGCAGGCGGTGATCGACGCCTCGGGCACATGGTCGACACCAAACCCACTCGGCGCAGGGGGCGTAGCTGCCCAGGGAGAGGCCGAGCTCGCTCAGAGGATCCGGTACGGCATCCCCGAAGCGACCGGGCGAGAACGAGACCGTTACGCCGGACGAGACGTGGTGGTGGTAGGCAGCGGCCACTCGGCCCAGAACGCGGTGCTCGAGCTGGCGGCGTTGAGGAGGGAGACGGGCAGCGGTCAGGTGTTCTGGGCCGTGAGGCGCCAGCAGGCGGGAGCCCTGTACGGCGGCGGGGACGGCGACCAACTGCCGGAGCGCGCTGCCCTGGGCGGCCGCGCGAGAGCGCTGGTCGACGCTGGCGAGGTACGACTCGTGACCGGCTTCCTCGCCCAGCGCCTGGCCCACGAAGGCGAGAGGGTCCGGATCGCAGCCGCCGACGGCAGAAGCCTTCTAGTCGACGAGCTGGTAGTTGCTACCGGTTTCCGGCCCCGATTGGAGATGCTGCGCGAACTGCGTATCGAGCTCGACCCGATCACCGAGGCGCCGGTGCGCCTGGCGCCACTCATCGACCCCAACGTGCACTCGTGCGGTACCGTCCCACCCCACGGCGAAGCCGAACTCGCCCACCCGGAGAGCGGCTTCTACATCGTCGGCATGAAGAGTTATGGCAGGGCTCCGACCTTCCTGCTGCTCACCGGCTACGAGCAGGTCCGTTCAGTGGTCGCCTTCCTGGCAGGTGATCTGGAGGCCGCCCGGCGCGTGGAGCTCGAGCTGCCCGAGACGGGCGTGTGCTCGGCGGACGGCTGCTGCGAACCCGGAGCCGGGCTGGAGGGAGCGGCCTGTTCGATCGACTGGCGCAGCCGCCAGGAGGAGTTGGCCGTGGTAGGCCCCGCCGGCAGCTGTTGCTGAAGCGGGCATAGCCGGGCGTAGAATCTCGGCGTGAACGAGAGCCCTCGCCGTCACCGCCTCTACTACGGCTGGTGGATGGTGGCGGCTCTCTCCGTTACCGAGACCATCTCGTTCGGCATCCTGGCGTACTCGTTCACCGTCTTCATCGCCCCGATGCACGCCGAACTGGGCTGGTCGGTGGCCGGACTGACCGGGGCCTACTCCCTGGGCCTGCTGATCGCCGGCTTCACCGCCGTACTGGTGGGGCGCTGGCTGGACGAGCATGGCGCGAGGCTGCCCATGAGCCTGGGTTCCCTGCTCGCAGCCGCGATGCTGTTCGCCTGGAGCAGGGTCGACACCATCTGGAGCTTCTACCTGCTGTGGGCCGGTGTGGGCGTGGCCATGGCCGGTGTCCTCTACGAGCCCGCTTTCGCCGTGCTGGCCAAGTGGTTCCACCGTGACCTGGGCAGGGCGCTCACGGTGCTGACCTTCCTTGCCGGTCTCGCCAGCGTCATCTTCATCCCGCTGTCGGGCCTGCTTGTCGAAAGGATCGGCTGGCGTGCGGCGCTCGAGGTCCTGGCACTGATCCAGTTGGCGACACTGCCGCTCCACGCCCTGTTCATCCGCAGGCGCCCGAGCGATCTGGGCTTGCAGCCCGATGGGAACAGGAGCGTGGGCCCGCAGCACCACGAGTTATCGGGCCTGAGCCCGCACGAGGCGTTCCCCCGGCCCGACTTCCGACGTCTGGCGGTCGCTTTCTCGCTCTCCACCTTCGCTATAACCGCGATGGGGGTCCACCTGGTTCCGCTGCTCGTCGAGGCCGGCCGGTCGGCGACCGCAGCGGCGGCGGTGGGGGGCGCGATAGGCCTCTTCGCTCTACCCGGACGGCTGGTGCTGACCCCGTTGGGTGACCGCCTGCCCCGGCGGCTGGTGGCAGCTGCCATCTTCGCCCTACAGGCGCTGGGCATCGTCGTCCTGCTGTGGGGGGCGGGCGCCGACGTCGCCGTCTGGGCGTTCGTCGTCCTCTACGGAGCCGGCTTCGGAGCCATTACGCCTGCCCGGGCGGCTCTGCTAGCCGAGTACTACGGAGGCCGCCACTACGGCCGGATAAGCGGCCGGATGGCGCTCATCAACTCACTTGCCCGAGCTCTGGCTCCGGTATCCACCGGCATTCTCGTCACCGTGAGCGGCGGCTTCGAGTCGCTGCTGGCGTTGCTCGTGATCTGCTGCGGCCTAGCCGCCCTGAGCGTCGCCCTCGCCTATGCGCCGGCTCCGCTGGCTCGAGGCGGCAGAGGCGTGAGCAGCTGAACTGCGAGCGAGGTCTTCAGACGCGTGGGCGCAAAGCCCGCCACATCGCCTGCCTGGGTGGGAAGCCGCTGGGCAGCAGAGCCCTGTCGGCGGTGCGAACCTCTTCGAAGGTGACGAAGGCGTTGGGGTTGGTTTCCTGGATTATCTCGAGCAGCTTGCGCGAGCGCTTCTTCGGTATGACGCTGAAGGCTATGCTCACGTCGCCGTCCCTACCGGCGGCGTTCATGGCGGTGACGGTGCAGCCGGCATCCCGCAGGGCGGTGATGACCTCCCGCTGGCCAGCCGGTATCACCACCCGCATCAGGGTCTTGCCCAGTGCGAGCCAGTCGTTGATGATGCAGCCCACCAGAGTTCCGGTCGCGTAACCGGCAGCGAAGCCGAGGATGTTGTACGGGTTGTCGAGCTCGGTGATCACTCGCGCGGTTGCCGACAGCCAGATGAGCGACTCGACGAAACTGAGCGCCACCGCAGGACCGCGGAAACCGCGGACCAGGACGTTCACCCGGAGCGTGCCGATGCTGACGTCGGCGATCCGGAGGATGAAGATAAGGAGTGCGTTCAGTACTAGGTTCGTGACCATGGGGGCCCCTTAGCGGAGGAAAACTTACCTCCGGGATTCTATACGCCATATCCGGCAGCGATACCACTCCAGGCCACGTGAAAAAGCCCGCACCTCAAAGGCGCGGGCCGGACTGGTCCTGCTTCGCGGGCAGCCTACTCCTCCCGGATCGCCGCTTTCGCCTGAGCGACGACCTCCTCGGGTATCTCCGTGAGCCGATGCTCCCGCTCAGCATGCTCGGCCACCAGCTTCAACAGCTCCTCCTCGCTGTTCGCCTTGGCTACGTAGCCGCAATCGAAACCGACGTCCTTGCAGTAGAGCAACTTCACCGCGCCCTCCTTTCCGGCCCTTCGGCCTCTTCCGCCAGTCGAGTATGACGAGTTGACGCCCGGGCGGGCGGCTGCGTCCGGCCGGCTGAATCGATCACTGTCTTAGCCCTGGCGGCCGTCCGGCTCGCGCGGCTGGCACGCTGTTCCCTTAGATCCGCGTGTTGGGATCGTCACTACCGGTGGTGGTAATGTCAGACGGTGTGCGGACTCTGTCACCACCGCTCTCGGCGTCCCCCTGACCTCGGATTCACTCCGGTGCGCTTCCGGGCGCGCTGGCGCGCCGCGTCCAACTGGGCTATCCGGGTACCGGGGATCTGGTACACCACCCGGATGTCCTGAAGAAGCGGCCGCGTCAGCCGTCCGCCGTCGCTGTCCAGCCGGCGACTCACCTCGTTCGAGATCTCCCGCCACGATCCACCGCGCTTCCCGTAGAGCCGTACTCCCGGTTCGTCAAGCAGCCCCATGCCGGCCAGCCGCCCCGCATCCCTCCACCAGAAGCTGAGCGCGTCCTTGTAGCGCACGCGGCCATTCCGGCTGCATGCCGCCAGGTGCCCGGTGTCCTCGAGCGCTCGCAGCAGCGGCTTGCCACCGGCTCCGGTCGTGGGCAGAGAAGCCCAGCGGCGCAGGAAGGCGACGTGCCAGGCGAGCCAGAACGCCGGACCGCGAAGAGAGAGGACCTCGACCGGAACGTGCTCTATCGCATTCAGCCGGCTGCCGATCCCATGCGCCTCCAGGAGTTCATCGCTTACGGCGAATTCGAACCCCTCGACGCCCGATCGCCGAAGGGCGGCGGAGGCTTCCTCCTCATCGCACAGCAGGGAGTTCCAGAGGAGTCGAGAAGCTTCGGCGGGGAACGGCTCGCCACGCCCTGACAGCGGCCGCACCCTCTCCAGCAGCGGCTCGAACACGACGCGCGGTTGCCTCTCTCCGGCGATAGAAAGCTGCATGGCAACGACCCTGCTGGGAAGATCGACCAGCATGTGCCGGGTCAGCTGGGAGGCGTAGCGCCAGTAGTAGGTGCTGTTGGTGAACCTGCCCAACTCGAACCCCAGCATCCCCAGCAGGTCGCGGAGCCGGACCCGGTTCGGTGACGGATCGCCATGCGCCTTCGCCTGGGCAGCCAGGGCGAACAGGGCGACGAACAGTTTGGCCTTGAGCTCGCTGCCCAGCTGATCCGCGTGAACCTCCGGCTCGCCCTTCGGCTGCTGGGGGTGGGCGGCTTCGAACCCGACGGTGACCTGGTCGACGCGCTTCGCCCTGCCGGCCGAGCCCACCCACAACTCGTCGTAGCCGTACCTGTCGCGGCCAGGCGTCTGGAGACCCGCGAGATAACGGGCGCAGCTGAGGGTGACGTGGTCGACGCTCAGGAACAGTCGCTCGGGCCTGTCCATCCACGGGAAGGCAGACCTCGGCCGTGCGGACCGGCCGGCCAGCTCCACGGCTTTCGCCAGCAGGTCGTCGCCAAGTGCATGCCAAAGCGCCTCTGCCATCCGTATCGCCGCACTCTCGAAGGCGAGAGGCGCCAGGACCGCATGGGCATGTGCCCGCTCGAGCAACTCACCGAGCCGCCGGTGCTCGAGCTCGTCGACACCCACCAGTGGCAGCAGCTGGGCCAGCAACTCCTCCGCGTACGCTCCCGCGAAAGCGGGCGCCGATCCATCGGCGGGCGGTTCGAAGAGCGGTCCACAGGCCCTTCCCACGAGCGGTCCGAAGTCCACCGTCTCTGACGCCGGGTCGGGAAGGGAGGGAGTGAGGTGGCTTCGGACTAGGATGGTCGTAAGAAGGGCCCGCGCTCGCTCCTGCTGCTCGGCCGGTACGAGGGCACGAGCCAACTCGCCGCGGGACCGTGGCGGCAAACCGGCCCACACCTTGCGGGCGGCAACGAGATCCTTCGGCGACGAACTCACCAGAACTCCTCTGTTCGATCGTGGTTAGCTGCTCGTTGCCAGAGTATAGGGGCCTGGCCATGCTGGTCGCATGAGCCACAAGAGCGAGTAGCCGGATAGGACGGCAGGGCGGCGCAATTCGCGGAAGGGGCGCCCGTCTGCCCGTTGCCGACGCCGACGAGTCGGCCGCGCGCTGGAGGTGAGGGCAAGCGGGCGTTATCGTCTGAGTTGCGGTCGCTCGCGCCACTAGGAGGGACCGCAGGCAGCGGGTCGAGGAGAGTAGATGAGCGAGTCGCTAGACGTCGAAACCCTGCAGCGTTGGCTCCGCGAGGGCAAGCCGGTGACGGTCCTGGACATCCGGCCAAGCGACCAGTATCAGGAGTGGAGCATTCCGGGCAGCCTCCACGTCGACGCCTACCATCAGCTGAAAGCGGGCGACGCGGAGATACTGAAGGGGTTCGAGCTGCCCGCCGACCGCCCAGTGGTGACCGTTTGCGTTGCAGGCAACACCAGCCGGATCGCGGCCCGCCAACTGGAACGACGTGGACTGCGAGCCCTGTCCCTGGAAGGCGGCATGCGGGCCTGGAGTTTCGCCTGGAACGAAGCGCGGCTTGCCCTGGCGAACGGAGTCGACGTAGTGCAGGTGCGGCGTGCCGGCAAGGGATGCCTCTCCTATCTGGTGGCCTCGGGCGGCCAGGCGCTGGTCATCGACCCCTCGCTCGAAGAGCGGGTGTATCACGAGCTCGCCAGCCAACATGGCGCCGAGATCGTTGGCGTTCTGGACACTCACCTGCACGCCGATCACCTGTCGCGTGCCCACGCCCTGGCCCAGAGCCTCGGTGTGCCGCGGTACCTGCCGGCCCAGGAGCGGGTCGACTGTCCCTTCACGCCATTGCGGGAGGGCGACATCGTTTCCTTCGGTGCCAGCAGGCTCGAGGTGCTGTTCACCCCCGGTCACACGTGGGAGAGCAGCGCTTACCTGGTGGAAGGCGCTCTCTTCAGTGGAGATACTCTGTTCGTCGACAGCGTGGGCCGACCCGACCTCGAAGCGGACCGGGCCGAAGCGCGGGCCCGAGCCGTGGCGCTCTACGACTCACTGCAACGTCTGCTGACGCTTCCTGGCGACACACTGGTACTGCCGGGGCACGCCGATGCGCCGCCCGACTTCAGCGGTACTCCCTGGGCGGCAAGCATCTCGGAGGTCAGGGCTGGAGTCGAGATCCTGGAGTTGGAGCGGGCCGACTTCGTGGAGTACCTGACCGACCATGCGCCGGCTGCCCCCGCCAACCACTCGCTGATCGTGAAGTTGAACGAGGCGTGCGAGTTGCCCGGGACCGTGGGAGACCTGGAGGCCGGGGCCAACCGCTGCGCGATCCACTGAGGAGCATGGTCGGGTCCGGGCTGGAGGGCCGAGCGTCCTCGCCCGCTCCTTCACGCCGCCTTGTTGACGTTGTCAGGAACGGTTGCGGCAGGTCCGAGCGTGAAGAAGAACGTCGCCCCCTTGCCCACCGCCCCCTCGGCCCAAACGGTGCCGCCGTGTCGCTTCACTATCCGCTCGACCGTCGCCAGCCCCACTCCCCGCCCCTCGAACTCACCGGGACTGTGCAGCCTCTGGAAGGGAACGAACAGCTTTTCCGAGTACTCCGGGTCGAAGCCCGCTCCGTTGTCGCTGACGAAGTAGGCAGCGCCTTCCGGTCCCGAGTTCCTGCCAACTCGGATGGCCGCCGGGCTCACTCCCATGCTGAACTTCCAGGCGTTCTCCAGCAGGTGAGCGATGAGGGTGCGGAGGAGAACGGGGTCGCCCCGCACGACGAGACCGGGAGAGATATCGAAGACGACCAGCCGCTCGGGTTCCCGCGCCTTCAGCTCCTTCGCTGCCTCGGCGGCGATGGCCGAGAGGTCGACGACCTCTGAACTCATCTCTCCTCGAACGAGTTGCGAGAGGGTGAGCAGCGCGTCGATCAACTCGCCCATGTGCCAGGTGTTGGTCTGCACCCGCCGCAGGTAGCGGACTGCCGACTCGTCGAGCCGGTCCGCGTACTCGTCCAGAAGAAGCTGGCTGTAGCCGGCTATGCCTCTGAGCGGTGTCCTGAGGTCGTGCGCGATGCTGTTGCTGAACGACTCCAGTTCACGGTTGAGGTGGAGCAACTCGGAGGTCCGCTCCTCCACCCGGGCCTCCAGATCCTGATTCAGTTCGGACAGCGCCCTCTGGCTCTCGGCCAGGTCGGCCGCCAGAGCCCGTTTGGCGCGGTACTCGCGCATGAGGATAGAGGCCGTCATGAAGAAGACGAGACGAGTGAACGAGTTCCAGATAGGGGCCCAGGTCGTACTGTAGGCGCTCGTCGCTACTTCGCTCACGTACCAGGTAGCGGCCGCGAGGATGGCGACCAGCGGTCCAGCCGTCCTGTTGCCGAACCAGGCCGCCCAGGCGACCGGCACCAGATAGAAGAGGGCGGCCCCGAACTCGCTCAGCGTGACGCTGTCCACGTAGCCGATCAGGAGCACGACTACCACGCTGGCGAGAACTAGCAGACCCCTGAAGATGCCTGTCGGGCCCTTGACCACTACCCCTCCATAAGGCGCAGATGCGCCGCCACCAGTGTTATTCGCCCACATGAGAGGTGGTGTATCGCACGATAACGCCGGCCACGGCCACTCTCGCCCTCCATTCGGCAGAGGTTCGCGCGGAGCGTTCGAGCGTCGCTCCGATCGACAGCAAGAGCACCGGGGAGCCAGCAGTATGTGCAGACTGCGCTAGGGTAGGTGAACTTCGCGGAGGTGTGCAATGCCGCTACTGATGTGTCCGAACGACAACAGCCCGATGCAGGAGATCAACCGGAACGGGGTGTTGATCGACGTTTGCCCGCAGTGCCGCGGCGTCTGGATGGATCGCGGTGAGCTGGAGAAGCTGCTGAGCCTGGTGAGCGGATCGGGCGATCGCGACAGCGCGGAGCCCCGGCGCCAGGAACGGGACTACGACCGGGACCGGGACCGGGACCGGGACCGGGACGACGACTACCGCCGCAAGAAGCGCAAGAAGCGCTTCGAACTGTTCGATTTCTTCGATTGAGAGCTGCCGGCTGGACCGAAGGCTGCGGGCCTTCTCGATCGTCTCGCGCGACTCCTCGCCAGCGTAAGGCGAACTCCATCGCGGCGCCGACTCGTAGGGGCCCTACTGCACCGCATCCGGCGACGGGATCGGCCGGTCCGGCCTTGCCAACGGTTCTTCGCTCTCCGCACGATCGGGCAGGGTGAAGTAGAAGGTCGCGCCCTCGCCGGGCACTGATCGCGCCCAGACATCGCCGCCGTGCCGCTCGACGATACGTCGGACGTTCGCAAGGCCGATCCCGGTGCCCTCGAACTCGTCGGGAGAGTGGAGCCGCTGGAACGGGCGGAACAGCTGGTCGGCGTAGTTCATGTCAAAACCTATGCCGTTGTCCCGCACGTAGAAGGCGGAGTGCTCGTCACTCCAGCCCAGCTCGATCACCGCGGGATCTCGGCCCCGGGTGAACTTCAGGCCGTTTCCGATGAGGTTCTCGAGGATCGCCCGCACGAGCCGGCGACTGCCCCTGGCGGTGAGCCCCTCCTCTGCTTCGAAGTCGACCGTTCGTCCCTGCTCCTGAGAGCGCAGGGACTCGAAGACTTCCCGGGCGGTAGCCGTCAGGTCGATCCGGTCGTCGCTGATCTGCATCCTGTTCAGGTGCGAGAACTCGAGCAGGTCCTCGATGATCTCGCCCATCCGCTGCGCCGCCCCGCCGATCCGCTCCAGGTAGCCCAGGCTCTCTTCGCTCAACTCGTGCCGGCCGTCCTCCATCAGCGCCCTGCTGAAGCCATCGATGCTCCTCAGGGGTGCCCGCAGGTCGTGAGACACCGAGTAACTGAACGATTCCAGCTCTTCGTTGAGCGACTCCAGTTCCGCCGTGCGGATCGTGACCTTCTCCTCGAGCGACTCGTTGAGCCTCCGCGTCTGTTCGTAGAGTCGAGCTGTTTCGCTTCTGGCCAGGGCCTCCTCTGACAGGGCGTTTCGCAACGCTATGCCGAACCGATCGAAGAACAGGCTGAGCAGGATGAGTACGAGCGTGAAGAGCAGCAGGGCCCCAGTACTAGCGACGGTCTGGCCGCCCGAGGTCACCAGCTCGAGCGTATGAACGCCGACCGTGACCACCAGGACGATCCCGACCGTCGAGTAGACGATCCTGCGCCTCAACAGCAGTCCGGAGATCAGCACCGGGACGAGGAACATCAGCAAACTGACTTCCTGGCCGAACAGTCCGGCTCTGATGAACTCCCACGAGTCGCCCACGAGGAAAGCTGTCGTGGCCAGCAAACCGGCTCCGAACAATCGGCCCCGTTGCAGGACGACCAGAGCCGCGAGACCGCCGATGGCCGCAACCAGACTGGGTCCCAGAATCCGCAGATTCAGGATCTCGGGACCCGCTAGGACGAGGGCCAGGACGATGTTAGTGGCGAGAAGGATGAGCACGCCGATGAGGAATGTTCGCAGCAGGGATCGTTGACGACCGTTCACCCGTTCCTGGGCGAACCCATCTCCGGGGTACGCCGAAGGGTCTCCGTTCCTGCCCGTATGACCACCCCTGCTCATTACTCGGCACAAAATAGCATCACTTGGCCGGCTGGTCGCTCCGATTCGGACATGCGAGTGATGAAGGCGCTGTGGGAGCAACGACGAAGGGCAAGACGGGCGGCCCCTAAGAGTCGAGTGCCGTTGGCGCTGTCACGACACAACCGGCCCTGCTCGTCCCTATGCAACTGGGCTCGTCGCCCTCATCGCGAAGAGGCGCCGAAATCGAAGTGGCGAACCTCTACGACGCGCCCGACGATCTCGGCGACATCTTCGGCGTCGATATGGAGCGGCGTCCCGTCGCTGGCACGAGGGTTGGAACTCACCAACTGGCGTCCGAACATGTCGTCCCGCAGCAGCTTGCAGACGTATCCCTCGGGGTCGAGACGTGCGACTACGACAGAGCCGTGGTGCCCCTTATCCTTGCGATTCACCACCACCAGGTCTCCGTCGAATATCGGCTTCGGCCCCATAGCCATCGAGTCGCCACGCACTCGAAAAGCGAGCAGCTCCTTGCTTCGGGACGAGTACCCATCTATCCAGACTTCCTCCTCGTGAATCGCATCGTCTTGCCTTGGCCCCGCTCCAACCCAGCCTGCAACACGAACCGGCAGCCGCAACACCTTGTGCGGGATCACCTGCTGGGCACCCCTTGCGGTCGGCTCGAGCTCGTACACCAACTCGTGAAGAGGTACCTCCAGCGCGTCGGCCAGCTTCGCGAGAGTCTCCAACGAGGGCTTGACGAGCTTTCCGTGGCGCGAGACCCGTCCCTGCACCAGCCCGTAGACGGTAGTGGCGCCGATGCCCGAATACTCGGCGAACTGCTCGAGCTTCGTCATGCCGAGTTGCTTCATGCGTCGCTCGATCCGCCGATTGAACCAACCACTGAACTCAGGCTCCGGCGCCGGCTTAGCAGCTGTCGGCATTAGTTTAGCCTCCCTGACGGTATCGCACCTGCGACCTTATGCTACTCCAACGTTGGAGTAAAGATACTTCGGCCGAGTCCCACAGGAGGGCGTTGCATGAGCGATGACGAGTTCGCGGAAGCCGTTGACGCCCTGCTCTGGATCGGCCCGTCGGGAGAGTCACGGGACAACAGAGCCAATCTCCTGGCGATCGGCTGGACGATCGAGGAGCGCAAGAGGGGGCTGGAGTTGATCGGGGCACTTCTTCGGTCGATCTTGCCGATCCGCCTTTGGCGGGACCACCGGGAGCTCGCCGTGCCGCTCCTCGAGGCCCTCCTGTTCCTTCAGGAGCAGGGCGCGTCCTCCGATTACTCGGCAGGTCGAGCGGAGGAGGGATGAACAGGAGTGGACCAACCAGTGAGGGGTACGGCCGCGATCCACTGCTTGCCGCCATCTCACGCCCTCCTCGCGCGCCTTCCTCTCGAACCGCGCGCTCCTGACCTGATTTCTCGCGAGGGCTAGAACCGATGCCGGACCGGCTCGTCTGCGATGCGGCTGCGATGGCGCTGGCGATGGCGATGGCGATTGAAACGATACTATGGTATCGTGTTGGCGGCCTCGGGCAGGATTGGCGCCCTGACCGCAAACGACCCCAGGCGGTCCGACCGGCCGTTCTCGATCGGCCGGATGGGTCTCGAACACGCTTCGGAGGCCAAGCGTGGTTGGCGGCCCAGTGACGCAACCGCGAAGGTCAGGGCGCTACTTGTCAACTGCCCGCTTGGGGGCCCGGGGTGTCTTCGCCCCACCCTCGAGCTCCCCGATCTCGGATTGAGTAGGTTCGCCGAGGATCGCTCCAGGATCCTCGCCAAGCGTCCTGGCGATCCGTCTCATCGTGAGCACGTACGGATTGAACTCCCTGGAAGTGTCTTCGCCCTCGTAACGTTGGTAGGCACGCAGCGAAATCCCAAGGCGTTCGGCCACGTCCTCCTGCCGCAAGCTCCTCGCGAGACGCGCCAGTTTTATCCGACGCCGAACTACAGCGAGGTAGACCTCATCCGTCACTACCCCATCATCGAAGCGTCATTCCAGAACCGGAACGATACTATGGCATCGTCTTAGCGAGTCCCACCCTTCGTGAGGTGAAGGTCATGCGGCCGCGCCCCTCGAGCTAGTTCGCGTTCCCAACGCGCCGTTACTCAACTGCACAAGTGCCCAACACGGGCAGCTTCGGTTCCACGCATCCCCAGGCCGGGACCGCCCCTCGTGATGGCGAGGCCATCGGGTAGAGCGCCCGTTGGTTCGGATCGATTCTACTTCGGACACAGGCTCGCCGACGCTCCGAGCCCTACTCTCATCTCAACCTCGGATCGTCGCAAGAATGGGCGAAGAGAGCTGAGGCGTGCCGTGGCGCGATGAGTTCTCTCATCTGATTAGCCTAGATTCTGGAGTGAGACAGCGGGGCGCCAAGGCGGTGGCCGCCAGGGCGAAGGGGTGGGGATGAACCGGTACCGGTGCAGCGATCGCTCAGCGAGTCGTCAGTGTGGCGGTCGCTTGAAGTGCCCCTGAAACTGCAGTCCTGGCGGGGTCGGGCATCGGGATCTGCCCAGTATCGACGTTACTTGTTGTCTGGCCTTCTGCTCCTGGTGGGACTGCTAGCGGCACTGGTCCTGCGGCGTCTCTTCGAGGACGACATGCCCGCGAAACGACTGCTGGACGGGGCCGCTTCGGCGTGGCTCGCGTCGGGAATCGTAGCTCTCACCTTCGCGCTCTTCGCGTTCACGCGGATGGCTCCGGACATGGTTGCGCTGCTCGGGATGACTCTCCTGCTGCTCTGCGGCGTTCTCACCCCGGAACAGGCGTTCATCGGCTTCGCGAACGAGGGCGTCATCACCATCGGAGCGCTCTACGTGGTCGTGGCCGGTTTGCGGGAGACCGGGGCGGTGGGCTGGATCGGCCGGCGACTGCTTGGAAGGCCGAGTGGCCTCCGCGCCGCCCAGATCCGACTCATGGCCCCGGTTGCCTTTCTCAGCGCCTTCCTCAACAACACTCCGCTGGTGGCGATGATGCTGCCCGCGGTAAGCGACTGGGCCAAGCGCTTCGAGTTGCCGCCGTCCAAGCTGATGATCCCTCTCTCCTACGCGGCGGTTCTGGGTGGCGCCTGCACGCTCATAGGCACGAGTACCAACCTCGTGGTAGCCGGGCTCTTGCACTCCTATGCCGATGTGCGCCTCGGGCTCTTCGAGATCACCAGACTGGGCGTGCCTTGTGCCATCCTGGGAATCGGCTACGTGTTACTGGTGAGCCGCTGGCTGTTGCCCGACCGACGACCACCCATCTCTGCCCAACTCGATGAGCGCGCCTACCAGGTGGAGATGGTCGTGTCGGACAAGGGCCCGCTGGTGGGCAAGAGCATCGAGTCGGCCGGGCTTCGCCACTTGCCGGGTCTCTATCTGGCTCACGTGGAGCGGAACGGGAAGGTTCTGTCGGCCGTTGCTCCCGACCAGTTGCTTGAAGCCAGGGACCTCCTGGGTTTCGTGGGCGCCCTGGAGTCGGTCGTCGACCTGAACAGGGTCGAGGGACTAACCCCGGCTCCCGGCCAACTCGAGAAGCTGGACACCCCGCGGGAGAGACGGAGCCTGTTCGAAGTCGTGATTTCCAACAGCTCGCCACTCCTCGGCAGGAGCATAAGGGGGGGCCGCTTCCGCAACAGATACGGGGCGGTGGTCATAGCCGTAGCCAGAGGTGGGACGCGACTGGGCGGCAAGCTCGGAGACATCGTGCTGCGCTCCGGCGACACCCTGCTGCTAGAAGCCCCCGCAACGTTCTGGGAGGAGAACAGGAACAGCCGTGACTTCTTCCTGGTGAGCGCGGTCCCCGATTCCCAGCCCCACCGGCACGACAGGGCCTGGATCTCCCTCACCATCCTGGCGGCCATGGCCGCGACAGCTTCTCTGAGCCTCCTGACCATGCTCGAGGCATCTCTCCTGGCCGGCCTTGCAATGATCGCGACGCGCTGCGTGGGCCGTTCGAACGCTGGCCGAACGATCGACGGGCAGGTGCTGCTCGTCATCGCCGCGTCGTTCGCCCTCGGTCAAGCCCTGGACGTGACCGGGGTGGCAGCGTCGATCGCGCATTGGACCCTCGGCCTCGTGGGAGACAGCGCACCGCTCGTGCTCTTCGCCGCCTATCTGGTTACGGCGCTGTTCACGGAACTGATCAGCAACAGCGGTGCCGCCGTGCTGATGTTCCCGATCGCCGTCGCCCTGGCCGACGGCATGGGAGCAAGCATCCTGCCTTTCGCGATGACTATCATGATGGCGGCGTCGTTCGGCTTCGCCTCGCCGATCGGCTATCAGACGCATCTGATGGTGTACGGACCAGGCGGTTACCGCTTCGCCGACTTCGTTCGGATCGGGCTGCCGCTCGACCTCCTGATGGCGTTCCTCGTGGCGGCACTCGCTCCCGTTTTCTGGCCGCTCTGAGAGTGCGCTCCAAGCGGCCGCAGTCGAGCGGGCGATCCAGCCGCCGGTCGAAGTCGCCGGTCGAGGTCGCCGCTGGTCCCGACAGCGAGGTGTAGTCGCCGGGACGAACCTTGACAGTCGGCGATGCTGGGAATATTGTTATTTTTCACACACTTCGGGTAGGGGCCAGCGCAAGGAGCTTGCCATGCCGCGCCCGTGCCACTCCTTCCCGTTGCTACTCGTTTGCGCGCTACCGCTGCTCGCCGCCTGCACTTCTACGTCTTCGCCGGCGGCGGCCTGCGGGCCCGGCCCTGGAAACACCCTCTACGTGAATAGCGAGGCTCACGTGAGCGGCGACGGCAGCTCTATGGACCATGCCTTCCGGTCGATATCCGAAGCCGTCTCGGCTGCCTCCTCCGGAGACCGACTCTGCATCGACACAGGTACATATCAGGAAGGGGCGCCGATAAACCTCGGCAAAGACGTTCATCTGGTCGGGGTCGCGGACGAACCGCCTGTTCTGACGGGCGCCGATCTCTATACGGTGGTCACGGTAGCGGCGGATGCCGAGGTGACTCTCGAGAACCTGGTGATTTCGGACGGCGCGGGCACGAACGGTGGCGGGATATACACCGAGGGCTCACTCACGCTGATCAACACCACGGTAGCGCATAACTCGGCACTATATGGAGCCGGCATCTTCGTTGGCGGAGGGACACTCGTGCTCGCTTCCGGAGCCAAGGTGAGCGACAACGAGGCTACTGGCAATGATGGGGGATGGGGAGGCGGAGTATTTGTCGATCTAGGCAGGATCTCGATGAAAGCGGGATCGTTGGTGCGTGACAACGACGCCAACAAGAGTGGTGGCGGCGTCTACGTATTCCGAGATGGAACAGCATCCTTCGAAAGCGGTGCCGTCATCGAGGAGAACAGGGCAATGGTTAACGGCGGCGGATTTTTCAACTACGGCGCTGCGGACATCCGATCACAGTCAACGATAGTTCGAAACATAGCCATGCAGAACGGTGGAGGAGTCTGGCACGGCGGAACGTCGTTGACGCTGGATGGGGAGGTGCTCGTTGCCGACAACATGGCGGCCCTCGGTGGAGGCGTGTACGTCGTGACCGGTTCGGCCATAAGCGGCCCAGACAGCGGCGTTGCCGGCAACAGCCCCGACGACGTTTTCAACCAGCCATAGCCTGGAAATTGCGGATCGCGACATCCTGGTCGAGGAGGTGCATAGCTCTGCACTCACGCACCGGCTCCCGGATGAGGACAGTGGACGAGCTCAGGGCTCGGGGAGGCCCTCGAGGTCTTCAGGGCCGGTCCTCGTGCCTAGCTTCGCCACTCAGACTCTTTCCTCCGGCACTGTTGCCGACACCTTTCGTGAGATTGCTGTTCCGCTCGGTATGAAAGTCGAAGTGGCGGTAGGTGGCTGGTGGGCCCTGCTGGACTTGAACCAGCGACCAATCGATTATGAGTCGGTCCGGGCGGCAATCCGGCACTTTTCCTGAGTTCAATCGAAGTCGCTTCTGTTCGTCCTAGAGTGGCTTGGTCGGCTCGAGCCAGTTCAGCTTTCTCGAAAGAGGTCCGTCGAGTTCCGACTCGATTGCAATATGAATTGCACAACGCTCTTGCCATGACCACCCAGCCTTGAGTTGGGGAGAAGCGGGAGATGAATCTGCTCCCTATAACCCATGATGGCGTCGCTAGTCGGCAACCGAGCGAAGTTAGAACGTCATTCCAGTTTCTCCAACCAGAGCAGGACAAGGGCCAGAAGGCAACTGCTTCACACTCCACTTCACAGTTGTAGAAAATGATGTACTATCAATAGAACCACGCGACTTTGCACTTCGCCCAGCCCCGTCAAGCGTGGATGGAGGATAGAAACCTCTTGATGGACAATCCGTTGAAGGCGCCTGTGCCGGAGGACATACCTCTCAAGTTCGCCCCCTTAATTCGTGTACTGGCACAAGTACGCTTCCCTCTCATTGCTTCAATTCAAAAGCGAGAGTACATTGCTGCGTTTCAAGAAGCCATTCGTAAGGACTACCCGACTTTACGCCAAGAACGTACTCAAGAGCTAACTCTTGGGCCGCAAGGAGTCGTGAGCACAGAATCCTCAACGATCTGGCGCTTTACGGACCGTACAGGGAACTGGAGGGTGTCTGTTGCACCGAGCTTTTGCGCGATAGAATCAACTAAGTACAGTAGTCGGAAAGATTTCATTTCGCGGCTAGAGGTAGTCCTTCAAGCCGTTGAACAACATATCAATCCCCAGCTCGTTGACCGTATCGGACTGAGGTACGTAGACCAGTTGACCGACTTAAAACCGGCGGATATTCAAAGCCTCGTTCGGCCTGAAATTGCGGGGATACTGACAACCCCGGTTGCCGAAAGCGCACAGCTCTACACAAACGAACTTAGAATGGAAATACCAGGAGGTCAGGCGCAGATGATGGCTCGGTGGGCGCTAGTTCCGCCCGGAAGCTCAATCGATCCCGGCTCGGTTCCGCCCGCGCCGTCCATTAGCTGGGTGCTAGATCTCGATGTGTTCGAAGAGTCTCAAGAGCCCTTCGATGTGCCGGAACTAACCACAAGGGCTGAAGCATTTGCTGAAAGGATTTATACCTTCTTTCGCTGGGTGGTCACGGACGAGTTTATTGAGCGATACGGGGGAGGCCAATGAACGTTCAAACTTCTGACCAGATCCCAAAACCAAACTGGCGGACAGGTACATCCGTAGAAGCAGCGAACTGGAGTCCTGAACCTGAGGAAAAGGGCGCTCTTATGGCCCAGCTTCTGACTCCCGTGCAGGACTCGACGGGCGCACGGATCTTCCTGCTTAGCGACTCCCTGATAGCTGTCATTCGCTCGTCTGTTGGAACAGGCTCAGCAGGGTACGGGGATGTAAGGCATTTCGAGAACTACTTGCCTTCGGCCACCTTGAGGTCGCCCGTTCATACGCCACCCACTAGTTCGACTCCAAGCGAGGACCTTTTTGAACTAAGGCGCTTGAGTGGCCTAACGTGGGAGCAGATTGCACAACTTTTCGGTGTAAATCGCAGAAGCGTTCATTTTTGGGCTTCTGGAAAAGAGCTGAGCATCACCAATGAGGAGCGTCTTTACCGTCTCTTGGATACAATTCGGCGATGCTACTGTGGCAGCGGACAAGCTACACGGGCGTCTCTGCTCCGGCCAGGCCCGCAGGGCAGCAGCCCGTTTGACCTTCTTGCTGAGGGGCGGTTGCAGGAAGCTCTAGAAATCTTAGGAACGCCCGGAGTTCGCGCGAGATCTCATGAAGTCTCCTTGAGCACCACTGCTCGTGCATCCCGTCGCCCACCACCACCCGATTCACTTGTTGACGCGCTGCATGATATCCAGCACGAAACTAGCGGCAGGAGCAAGGCTGCGAAATCTTCACGTCGAGACAGCGGTAGTGGGTCGGGGCGCTGACGACAAGACAACTGTCATCGGGCAAGTCGATGAAGTGGTCAAGTCCTGGAGACAGGGGGACTACGTCCTGGGTTCGGCCTGGACAGTACATCGCTTCAACCCGCAGGCACGCTTGACGAATGCGTCCGCGCAGGTGGAGGAAGATGACGTAGATCTAGTTGAGGAAGAGGTGCGGGGGCTGGTCGTAGTCACTCAGACTTGCGACATAGTGCGTACGTCAAGGGACCGACCGTTTATTGATGTAGTTCCCTTGGTAGAGGTTCCTGAAGAGAATCTCGATGACGTACGGAAAGGTCGGCGACCAGCCTACGCTTTTATTCCGAGTCTTGCCGACCAAAGACTAGTCGCCTACCTTGACAAGACCACGACTCTCGAAAAGGCAGTCCTATTGACTTGGACTCGGTCTGAAGGATGTCGGACCGATACTGAAGCGCGTGATTTCACCCGAGCGCTTGCACGCAAACATCTTCGGTTTGCGTTCCCCGATGACTTCGTTGAGCTAATCGGCAAACTTAGATCAAGACTCATCGAAAAACATGATCGTCAATCAGATGAGGGTCGCGCACTCCGAGCACTGCGAGAGATAAGGGTTCTTGCCTCCCCTGACTGGAGCGCCTCAGAAATAAGCCTCTCACTGTACTTCATAAGAGATGGCGATCAGTCTAGCTTTGAGGGCGAGGAGTGGGTTAGCTACGTGGAACGCTGGCTCAGTAGGATTGAGAGGAAAGGCAGGTTCAATGACATAAGTGGAATCGCTGCGACGCTGTCGGACATGAGCGCTGAAGAGTATGTCTACAGTGATCAATTGGACCTGGATCACCTGTCCAGTGCCGACGAGGAATAGCGAGCGTGGGCGGTCTCGCTCGCGCTTGCCCTTATAGTCACGAAGCCTCTATCGTCTCATGCTGGGAAATGTGGTGGCGCCGTTGCGCCACCGCATTGAATAAGCAAAGTAACGACTCTATCGCCCCTCTTTGATCGTCTCCCTCGTAAACTCGGTAGAGAAGTCCGGGTCAGCTTGTTCCAAGAGATCCCATATGGCGACAGGGTCCATGTCGCACAGGAACAGCAGGATCAGCGAAACGAGCTTAGTTCCTCTTAAGTCCATTTCATAGTTGAGGGACGAGACGTCACACAAGTGATGACCCCGAGGACCGAGCAGGCTTCGAAGGAACCTAATCATCGCTCGGCCACTGTCGGTGATCCGCTTTGCGCTTCCCGCCGTTTGACTCAAGTACGCTGACAACTCCGTGTAGATCTGGTCACACCGCTCTTGTTTGTCCATGACTAGAACCTGCAAGACGTCCCGACCTATCCGCGGAGATTCGTCTTTTAATCCCGCGCCCTTTAACACACCTGCCATTGCATACGAATGGAAGTTATCGTCTGTGAGTATGGGGCTCTTCTCAGTCACTAGCTGCTCCTTGCTGGCGTGCATTGCCGCCCTTTATGAACCGGTCTACCGCCTCCTCAAGTTGCCTCTTGAGCGGCGCCAACTCCTCCTCCCGATCCAAGGAAAGCGACGGCAAACGCTGTTCTTGACCGAATAACATTCCTTCTACAACCGCCGCCACTTCTGTCTGCATGCTGGGCAGGACGTGCGAGTACGTGTCGAGCGTCAGTTGCACCGAAGCATGCCCGAGTCGCTCTGAAACAACCTTCGGATGCACGTTTTGAAGGAGGAGATGGGTCGCATGGGTGTGGCGCAAGGAGTACGGCTTGAGCTCGCTGCGCTTCGACTCGTCGATCGCCTCCACTGACCTGAGGATGGGCTTGAAGAGCCGGTGGTAGACCGTCGACGGATGAAGTGGTTCTCCGGAGGCGTTGGGGAACACGAGATCGCCGGCACGGTCGCCTCTCGCTTCCCGCTCGTGCTCAAGCAGGCGTGCGATGGTAGGGCTGAGCGTGATCTGCCGCTCCCCGCGGCGTGTCTTGGGCTTGTCGAACCGATATCCTCCGCGAAAGCGCACGAGAGTTCGTTGCACCTTCAGAGACGGCCGCGTGCTGTCAATGTCGCCCCATCGGAGGGCGAAAGCTTCTGAAGGCCGCAGCCCAGTCGTCGCGAGCAAGCAGAGCAGAACTGCTCCCTTACGAGCGTGAAGCGCCCCGATCATGAAGTGGATCAGCTCGGCCGGCTCGAACACGCTTACCTCTTCCCGCCGTATCTGCGGAAGTGAGACGTTTCGAGCAGGGTTAGCCTTGATGAGATCCCAGGCAACGGCCTTCTGAAGCGCCTTTGATACCGTGACCATGCAGTAACGAATGCTTGCCGGGCTTAACTTCCGGTCTCGCTCCAGATGGGCAACGAAGCGGTCGAGTTTTGCCGTCGTCAAGGCAGCAAGCTTCAGCTTGCCGAGGAAGGGGATCACGTCCTTCTCGAGCATGTAGGCCTGCCTCTCTTGTGTGCTCTCGCGGACGTCTCGGGCGCTGACATCCTCAATCCACCGTCGGATGAAGGCACCCACGGTCAGGTCAAGCGAAGCAGGATCGAAATTCCGTTCTCGCTTTAGACGCAAGAAGTCAGCAAGCACATTTTCTGCATCCGCGCGACTGCCAATGACCGTCTTCGAGGCATACTTCCGGACTCTACGGCCTGGCTTAGGACCCTCGACCCAGCCCATGAAGACTCTGACAAGGTACTTTTGATTCGGCGCGAGTTCGACAATGGACCCCGGAGCGCGGGCACGCTTGCGCCGACTCACTGCTGTCCCCCCTTCGAAAGGGAGGACAAAGAGGGCCTTCTGCAAGTCGAATCATCGAGCAGGTGGGGTCCCCAGTTCACGCTGCCCGCGCTCCGCCCTGCCCAAGCCAGACATGGATTTCCTTCCTGTGGAACCGAACTTGGCGCCCTACGTTGATGCAGGGCAGAATTCCGGTACGCGCTAGGTCGTATACCCGCGCCTTTCTGACTCTGAGAATCTCGGCAACCTCCTCTGCCGTCAATAGCGGCTCGAGAGAACCATGAGGAGGGGAAGAACTGGCGTCGGATGCTGGTGGGAATGCGTAATGCATATGCACACGCTACGGTGGTGCAAGATACTGCGTCGTAATTTAGCTTACGCCGTCAGGGACGGTGCTTTTCCACCTGCGGGTTTTCACAAACTTAGGTGAATACTGGGCCGAATACTGGTCTGTCTAGGACAGCACTGAGCAGGGCACCTGCTGGTTTTCACGCCTCAGCAGCAATCCCTCAGAGTTAGAAGAGTCACGCCAAGATTTCCAAGCTGTCGCCCTAGTCATGTGCAGCGCTTGCGCTGCCAAGGGTCGCTTGGGCAACAGCGGCGTCGCATTTAGTTCTCCGCGGGTGGCGCCAGCGCTGGTAAAACCTGCTACCCTTCATCCAACATGGCCAGGCAAAGGCGAAAGAAGCGACAGGACGGCGTACTTAACGACGCCGACTTGCGCAAGGCGCGAGCCCAGCAGGAGCTCCGCAAACAGGCTCAGGCGAGACGTGAAGAGTTAACCGCCGAGCTCGAGGAGCTCCTGGCGGTAGCCGATCGCGGCGAGGTGCTGGAAGGCCTCAAGCGTCACCTGGCGGGCAAGTACGAACTGGAAGCCCGGGTTGAAGCGGCCCGCGAGTTTCTCGACCTCGTGAACGTAGAGAGCGACACCAGCGACTCCACGGGTGAGTCTGCAGCGGAGGATGTCGAGCGCTCGCCCGTCACTGACGAGGAGCGCAATAAGTTCATCTCCAAACGCAAACTCACCGTGCGTGGCCGCTCCTACTTCTGGCGAGCTTCGAGACTCAAGACAATTGCGGCGCAGGACGAGCTTGCTCGGGAATGCCTCGAAGAAAACGGCTTTAACCCTGACACGCTCGGGCGCCTCCGCGACCCGAAAGAGCACAAGAGTGCAGCGGCAAAGCCGAA
Source organism: Trueperaceae bacterium (assembly GCA_036381595.1). Classification (NCBI taxonomy): domain Bacteria; kingdom Thermotogati; phylum Deinococcota; class Deinococci; order Trueperales; family Trueperaceae; species Trueperaceae bacterium. The sequence goes on from DASVCN010000041.1 coordinate 96,592, forward strand.
GTCAAAAGCAGACAAGCTCCCCCACCGACACAAAGAGACATCCCAGAGCGTTCGCACCCTCCCCGGTGGGTTGACCGAGCTCGGACGCAATCGGTGAGCGATGGGTGGTGAGCCCCTCAGCAAGCCTTGGCTAACGCGCTGCGCGGTCCGCCAGTAGCTGCCTGCCGAGTTCAGGGTCACTTATTAGGTCGTAGAGCATGCCGAAGAGCGCTTCGCGGCCCTGGTGGTCCCTTTTGAGGAGCTCCATGGCGAGCTTGCGGTGCGACTCCATGGCGTCCGCCACCGCCTTCATCGCCTCGCTCGGTAGGTCGCCCTTGAGGGCGTCCTCGCGCTTGTTGTTCTCCACCTGGGCGACGACCCGCTCGTTGGCGCGCAACTTCTCGCTTAGATGCACGATGAACACGATCTTGTCGGTGTTCTCGAGATCGGCGCTGAAGACTTCGTTAAGGCGCCGGATGAGCTCGGACAGCCGCTCCTTCTCCCGATCACGTGGCTCCCCCTGCCCACCGGCGCCCCTGGGTCGGAGAAGCGGCTTCTCGTCGCCCTCCCCTGTCCCGTCCTCTACGCCGTGTCGCCGCTCCCCTTTTATCAGACCGTACTCGAGCATCTTCAGGCCGCTCAAGTCGATCTGCTCGAGAGGCACACCATCCAAGCGGCGGCGCAGGAGTCTCGCGAACTCTGCGAATGCCTCCAGGTTGGGATCGTCGAGATCCATGATTTGGGCTATGAAACGGTAGGTGCGCACGAACTTCATAAGCCCGTCCCGAAACAGGTTGAGCTCGTCCCGCTCCTTCGCGGTCTGGCTTCGCGTCTCCTCGAGTTGCTGCACTGCCGTGGCGTCCTCGTGCTTACGGGCCGTCTCGAGTTGGGCGTCGAGGCCGGAAAGGCGTTTGGTGAGGGTACGGAAGCGATCGTTGAAACGGTCCGCCGCCGCCTGGGTGTGAGCGTAGAGCTTCTCGTGAGGTACGCTTTTCTTAACAATCTCCTCAGCGAACCGTTCGATCTCATCGGCATGGAGGATGCCGGCCTGCTCGAGCCGCTGCTTCTCGTCGTAGACGACGTTGGGATCCTGCACCTCAGAAACGCGGGCGTGCCGGTAGAACTGCCGGAAGGACGTCTGAATGGTGTCGGCGTCGTTCACGAAGTCCACGACAAAGGTGGTGTCCTTGCCTGGGTAGATGCGGTTGAGGCGCGAAAGGGTCTGGACCGCCTCCACTCCAGAGACCTTTTTGTCGAGGTACATGGCGACCAACTTCGACTGGGAAAACCCCGTCTGGTACTTGTTCGCCACGATCATGACCTGGAAGCTCGGCGTGTCGAACACTGCCGCCAGATCCCGTCCCAGTAGATCGGGATTCATTGTAGTCTCGTTGAACTTATGCCCCTCGGGGTACTCAAAGACGCTGTCGCTTATCTCCTTGCCGAGGATGTCTCCGCTGAATGCCACGAGGGCATTGACACCTTCGATCTTGTGCTCTTGGACGTACCGGTCGAGGTACAGCTTGTACTTCACTGCGGCTGCGCGGCTGCCCGTGACGATCATCGCCTTCGCCTGACCGGCGAGGAGGTGCGCGACGTTCCGCCGGAAGTGCTCGACGATGAACTGCACCTTCTGGCCCACGTTCGTGGGGTGGAGCGACGCCCACTTCGCCAGGGTGCGGCGCGCCTGCCGCTTGTCAACCTTCGGATCATCCTTCCCGGAGAGTTTCTCGCTCAAACGGTAGGCGGTCTTGTACGTCGTGTAGTTCTGCAGCACGTCGAGGATGAAGCCCTCCTCGATTGCCTGCTGCATCGTGTAGGCATGGAACTCCACAGGCTTGTTGGCGCTCGACAGAGGCGCCTTGGGATCGTTCTCCCCCCGCCCGAACAGGGTGAGGGTGGAGTGCTTGGGGGTGGCGGTGAACGCGAAGTAGCTGGCGTTCGGTGGCGGCCGCCGAGCGGTCTGGCGGGCCTGAAGCCGTTCCTCAGTGGAAAGCTTCTCCCACTCCTCCTCACTCTCGCCCGTAAGAATGTAGCGCAGGTCGGCCGCGGCACTGCCGCCGGTGCCGGAGTGGGCCTCATCGACGACGATCGCGAACCGCCGGTCCTTGAGGCTGGCCTCGGACAGGATGAGCTCCTGCGCATAGGGGAAGGTCTGGAGCGTCACCACGACGATGGGCACGCCCGACGTCATCGCCTCGGCAAGCTGAGAGCTCTTGCTGCCCCCCTTCTCGCTGATGGTGCGAATCATGCCCTGCCGGTGGTCGAGCTGGGTGATGGCGTTCTGGAGTTGCCGATCCAATACCCGCCGGTCGGTCACCAAGATGACCGAGTCGAAGTACGCCTCCCCAAAGGCGTCCCGCACCCTCACCAGTTCGTGAGCTAGCCAGGTGATAGTCTTCGTCTTCCCACTCCCAGCGCTGTGCGCCACCAGGTAGGGGTGGCCCGGGCCCTCCTCGTGGACTGCCTCAATGATCCTCGTGACCGCCTCCCACTGGTGGTAGCGGGGGAAGACGAGGTTCTCGACGGTGCGGCTCTTGCCCTGGGCGTCCTCCTTCTGCTCGGTCTCAACGAACACGAACTGCTGGAAGATCCGCAGCCAATTGTCGCGCTGCAAGACCTCCTTCCAGAAGTACTCGCTGGGGTAACCGCCCGCAACGGCGGGGTTGCCGGCTCCGCCGTCGCGGCCCTTGTTGAACGGTAGGAACACCGTGCCCGGGCCGCGCAACTCGGTGGTCATGTAGATCTCGCTGTCACTCACCGCGAAATGCACCACCGCCCCTCGCTGCGGCGTGAGGAGCGGCTCCCTCTTGCCCTTCGCGCTCTTTGGCCAGCGATCGGTCTTGTACTGCGCTATCGCGTCCTCCACCCTCTGGGTGAAGTCGGTCTTGAGCTCGACAGTGCCCACCGGCAGGCCGTTGATGAAGAACACCAGGTCGACCGCGTTCTCGTTCTCCAGGCTGTAACGCACCTGTGGGACCACCCGCAGAATGTTCGCCCGGTAAGACTCCCATTCACTCTCGTTGCGTTCGTCCTCAGGCCTCACCGTGGTCATCCGCAAGCGCCCCGCGCCGGCCATCTCAAAGCCGTTGCGCAGCACGCTCACCAGTCCATGCTTGGCGGCCTCCAGGGTCTTCACCAACCGGTCCAGAACCCGCTTCTCGGTGTCCACCCCGTTGAGCTTCTGGAGCTTCACCCAGGTATTTGGCTCGCTTGCCCTCAGCCAGGCGATGACGTCCTCCGGGTAGAGGGCGCGTTCGCGGTCGTAGCAGTCGTGGGTTCCGACCAGCCAGCCATGGCAATTGAGGTACTCCACGATGTGCGCCTCGAGTTTGCTCTCGTGGTGCGCTGTCGCCAGGCTGTCGCTCGCACTTGCCACGACTAAGCCACCTCCTCCACGGCCAAGTCATCAGTCGGGCTCCACTCGCGCACGTCGATCTGACCGGTCACCGCGGAAGTGATCAGGGCAGATCGCCGTTCACGGAGTAGTGAAATCAGCCTAGCCTGCTCGGCGAGGAGTGTGTTCAGCCGTCCAACTTCATGATCGAGAAAGTCACAGATTCGTTGCTGCTCTTCCAGTGAGGGAAGTGGCACGAGGCATTCTCGTAAGCGCGGCCAGTAAACCTGCCTTTGGATGTCACCAACGCCTCTTGATGCAATTTCGAACTGGTGCACCATTACCTTGGATCGCACTAGGTAGTTCATGAAGCCCGGATGCTGTCGGTAATGCAATTTGAGAACGACGTAGGCGGGACTGATGATGCCTTCGTAGTTGGATACTCCAACGGATCCACGCCAAGCCTGCTGATTGTTTAGAACGAGATCGCCCCGCCGGACTACCTGGTAAGTGCTGAGGTCATCACTAGGTGCGTGAACTTGTCCACCATCCATCACATAGGGCACAACTCCTCGGTCCAAGAACACCGAGAGCAAGTCCATATCAGGTGTTCCAAATTCTCGGCGCCGTGAGGCAATATCTGCCACCCGTGCAACGTCCCATGACCGGGGAACGGACTGAAGAGCCTCTCTAGTCGCCTTTGGAGTGGAATCGGAGTAGGCACGAGACCCACTATTAGAACCACACTCAGTTAGGCGCAGCGCACCTGTGACTGCTGCAACGATTATTGCGGCACGGCGCTCTTCCGCGTGGAACGCAAATTTTTCCAACTCGCTCACGAGCTCGTCGATTCGGCGCGTCTCGTAATCCAGAAACGCCGCAATCCGACGCTGCTCCTCGAGCGGGGGGACAAATGTCTTTGCGCTGGCTATCAAGTCCTGATTTAGAAGCTTAGCGCCGTAGATGTTTTCGCGCGCATACTTCGGCACAAACTCGGGAAGCGCGTAGTACAAGAAACGAGTATCAACACGTGGGTTCGGCTTGAACGCAGCGATTGCCTCATTGGTAACGGCTTCTAGGCCAAGCACTGACACCAAGCCAACGGAAAGCTTGAACGACATCAAGAGTGTGCCTCGTGGGAGAAGAGAAGCGCCTCGCGCAGACAGGGCGGCCTTCGAAATGCCTTTTTGGGTTGTTCGCACTTGTGGTTCACCCAGGTCGGCAATGGTTACCCAAGGCACCGCTCCATCAAAATTGGCCGGGTTGGCAGTTGGTGGTGTCCAGCCGATTGTGTACTGGAGATCACGCGCCACCTTCAGTTGTTTCCAGTGCTTAGGCACTGATCCCAACCAGTCCAAACCTGAGTCCTTATACTCAACACCTCGGTCATATGTCACGCGGACAACCGCTCAATCATCGCCTTGATCCGCTCGGTCGTTTCGCGCAGGTTGGCGTCGATCTCCTCGAGCGGCCTGGGCGGCTGATAGACGTAGAAGTGGCGGTTGAACGGGATCTCGTAACCGACAATCCCGATTTCCCCGTCCTTGGGGTCGCGCTTGCCCTCGTCGATCCATGCGTCGGGCACGTGCGACCTTACCTCGCGCTCGAAGTACTCAAACACGTCCTCGCCCATGGACACGTTCTCGTAATCCCGGAGGCTCGGGTCCGGTTCTGGCTTGCCCTTGCTGGTGCACACTTCCGCCGCCTCGTCGCTCTCAGCCAAGTGCTTCTGCAGCAGCTTCTTCACGGCCGCGTTCAGGCTTACCCCGCTGGACTTCAACGCCACCTGGAGCTCCTTGTGGAAGCGCTTGCGGCTGGGGATGTATGCCTCGAGGGTGGCGAGGGCGTCGAGGATGGCCCGCCGCTCGCTCTCGGCGAGCTTCTGCCAGGCCTTCTCCTCTCTAAGTGCCGCCAGGCGTTCGCTGTCATTGGGGGTGTAGGTGAGCTTGAGGGGTCGCTCGATGGTGATCCGGCGGTAGCCAAAGTCGCTGGTGTCGACGATCTTGCTCTTGGGGGTCTCCTCGAAGGCGGCGTGGAACCTCGCGATCTCCGCGATCTGCTCGTCGGTCAGGTACTTGCGCTTGCTGCCCAAGCCTTTGCGCATCGGGGCGTACGTGTCGCTGGCGTCGATGAGCTGCACCTTGCCGCGCCTCGCCTCCTCCTTGGCGTTGCTCAGCACCCACACGTACGTGGCAATGCCGGTGTTGTAGAAGAGGTCGGTTGGCAGGGCGACGATCGCCTCCAGCAGGTCCTCCTCTAGGACCCACCTGCGGATCTCACTCTCGCCGCTGCCCGCCCCTCCGGTGAAGAGCGGGCTGCCGGACAGGACGATGCCGAAGCGGCTGCCGCCCTCGCTTCGGGGCCGGCGCTTTGACAGCAAATGCAACAGGAACAGCATGCTACCGTCGCTCACGCGTGGCAACCCGGGGCCGAAGCGGCCGGCATACCCGAGCTTGTGCTCGGCCTCGACCTTGCTCCTGATCGCCTTCCAGTCGGCCCCATAGGGGGGATTGGAGAGGCCGTAATGGTAGCGGCCCTCAGGGAGTTGGTCATCGGCGAGGGTGTTGCCGAGCTTGAGGTTGCGTGTGTCGTAGCCCTGGATGAGCTTGTCGGCCACCTGGATGGCGTAGGTCTCGGCGTTGAGCTCCTGCGAGTAGGGCACCAGCCGAGCGTCGGGGTTCCACTCGGCGACCTGCTCGATGGCGGCGGAGAGGAAACCGCCAGTGCCGGCAGTGGGATCGTAGACGGTCCTAATCACCCCCTCACCGCCTAACGCATCGTGGTCGGGTGCTACCACCAAGGTGGTGGTGAGGCGGACCACGTCGCGGGGGGTGAAGTGCTCTCCGGCGGTGTCGTTTGCGCTCTCGGCGAACTTGTGGATGAGGTGCTCGAACGCCAGGCCCATCTCGTAGTTGCTGAGGCGGTCGGGGTGAAGGTCGATGTTGGCGAACTTCTGCGCCACGGCGTAAAGCAGGTCGGTGGCCTCGAGCTTCTCCAGCCACTTGTCGAACGCGAAGTGCTCGAAGATGGCCCGGGCGTTGCCGCTGAACTTGCTGACGTAATCCTCTAGATTCGCCCTTGTGCTGGTGGCGCCCAAGGTGCCAAGGGTATAGCGGCTCGTGTTGTAGAAGGGCGCGCCCGCGACACCCGGCACGATTAGGTCGAGGTCTACGCCGCTCCCCTCGAGCTCCTTGAGGGCCTCTAGGACGGCCTCTCGGGTGGGCTCGAGAACGCACTCGAGGCGTCGGAGGACGGTGAAGGGCAGGATGACCCGACCGTACTCGCTCTGCTTGAAGGGACCGCGGAGTAGGTCGGCAACACCCCAAATGAAGCCAGATAGGTTATTCGCATGAGTCATTTTGTTAAGAACGCTACCACGGAGGAAGTACGTTCGGAATCGAGTAGCTCGCAACCTCTGACTCGTGTTACGTCAGAAAGCGGCAACTTCCTGTTCGCTCCAAGCCTGAACGACTGGTTTCTAGTAGTCTGCTGACTCCCTCGCCGCATTGCGCTCTACCGGTTTGAGCGCACGAAGTACGTCACGGTGTTCATCGAAGGCTGCGGGACTGGTCAACTCCCCTTCGAACCTCAGCAGACCATGCTTGAGCATCTGCACCTCGCGCTCGAGCGCTTCTGCTATGTCAGGAGCAGGCAGGAAATGCCTTGTGGTGCTTCCGACTCTTGCCTGCCGAACCGCTTCGTCTATCAACTTCTTCCGGTCATCGTCTAACTCACTCCAGGCTTTCAGTGCAGCTTCTGATCTTGCTTTCTCCCACTGGCGGTGAAGGTACACGCCCGCAGCAGTTGCGTCGCTAAAGCGACCGGCGCCTGAATCCTGCGGATCGGACAGAGCTTTCGTGTGCCCCGGTGTTTGGCTGGTTAGCAGTGCCTCCAGTGAGTTCCGAAGGTAGCCGCCCGGATTCATTACCGGGTCGCCGGCGGCTTCCCTGGTACGAACCACCTCTCGTACCTCGAGTACTTTGGCGTGCACGACCTTGACGCCAAGGGGACGGATGTACCTATCGATCTGGCCTGTGAACTCTAGTTCGTTCAGCAGTCCTTGAAGTTCGCTCCAGTAGTCGTCGCGCGCCCCGATCTGGGTGGTCTCTTGGGGGACGACGGTTACCTTGAATTCGACCCGGTTCACTGATCGGCCCCACTTTCGACCGCTGAAGGTTACTTCGAGTAGGCCGGCCAGTTCAGCAATCGCCGTTTGGAGGACGCGGGTCTTGAAGTCCTGCCAGAGAGGATAGGAGCCTTCTCTTACGCCCAGCCAGTCCCGCAGGTTCGCTAGGGCGGGGGTGGTGACGAAGCGCTTCTGCCTACCCTTGCGGGCATGGAGTAGGAGCAGCAAGGGAATGGAGTACTGTCCGCGAAGACTGGTGAACGCCCTAAGAGGGACGGAAGTGAAGCGTCCCCGCTCGGCAAGGTTGATCAGGAACGGGCTCAAGTCGGGGTGTAGCTCAATGGTAACAGCCATCAGGCCGGACTTCAGACTCGGTTCGAGGGCGGCCCCGCGAACGAGTCTCACCCGTGCGCCAGTTCCGTCCTTCGAGTACAGACGTGCGTCTTTGCCGCTCAGTTCACGGCAGGCCGAGCGCATTTGAGCGTGGACACTGTTGTTCGTACTCTCCCGGTTCAGGAAGATCCGCCGGTAAGCTTCGAGCTCGATCACCACCGGCTGGAGCTGCTCGTCAGACCTGTGGACTCTTGAGATGGCCAGGGCGAGTAGGTTCCTCTCTGGGAGACTGAGGGCGCTGAAGGCGGTTGCCAGATCGTTTCCTATGGTCACGCTGGCCTTCTCGGGATCGTAGGACTTGCCAACGTACTTTGGGTCCGCATCAGGGGCGGCGAGCGAGGCTTGGTTGGGGGCGTAGGGGCTCATTGGCGGTGAACGTACAGCCCCCTCGGTAATCGCCGAACTTCAGATCAGAAGCCCTCCGGTGGTTTTCTCATCTTCGAGTTCCAACCATCCGACGTTGCGACCCTCTCGCTCCGAGACTTGTCCTTTGTTGCAGGGCAAAGGCTCTTACCGGAGTCGTTTTTGACTCTTACGGTCCGCCTTTCTGATTGCCCTTTATCTCGTTGCAGCCGAGGTTCCACGAGCCGCCAATCATGCTTTTCCAGGTCTTTCTTAAGAATTATCAATTCAATGGGGCGGGCCGTGCCGGCCGCGTCCACTCGGGTGATTGAGGCCGCGCTTCGCGCGGCGGCTGGCCAGGGGGGGGTGGAACGCGAGTCAACCTCGCCCAGAATAGGACGCCGGCTGAAAGGAACCCCAGTCGAAAATCGACTGGGGTTGTCGCCGTATCTGCGCTTAGATCGGCCGGCCCGTGTGGTGGGCGCCAAGCCTTTTCGGGCGTGCTCGAGTTCGAGCTCGCCTCGCTACTACCCGTTCGCTTCCGGTGGGTGGCCGGCCTCGAGTTCCAACTGGTCCGCGAGGAATGCAGTGTTTGCCGTACTGCGGCGGTCGCGAGTCTTCGGTCCCGGGCTCGCGATTCCGGGCGGATTGCTGCTGCTCTGCCGTACCCGAGGGCTACCCTATCCGAGTAGTCCAACCCGACCCATCGGGGTCTGTACCCTGGCATTTCCAGACAGGGCAGGCCCGGTAGTTATCAACTACCTGGGGCGTTCGGGGACAACCGGCGTCCATGCGTCAGCATCCGTCAACCATGTGTGGATCAACCTTTCATACCCGGCGATTTCTCGCCGGTTCCGGCGGCGCTTCGACCACATCGCGTCCGCGCCGGACCCCTCTACCGAGGGCTCTTACTCAGCATTCTCCCGCACTCCAAGTTCGATCGGCGAGGTGCCACCCTTCGCCTCCCTGAAGCGCTTCCCACGTTAGATCTGGCGTAAGTGGACTAGCCACTCCCTCGCTCGAAGTGCCGGCCTCCCCCTCGCGGGTTGGGCCTCCCCTTACGGTTTCACGGGCTCGAGGTTCCAAAGCCGCTCCGCTACTTCGCATTTCGAGCTTCCGGGTGTGATCGAGGTCCACTTCAGGGACCCCAATGGCATCATCCACCATTCGCAATGCAACCTACCTGCAAACTCTTGGGTTGCGGCGGCTGCAATTACCGGCTTGAGCTATCAGCGAGCCAACCAGGTTGCCCCAGTTGGTCCCAGGCCTTTCCACGTTTCCGCTCTGGCCCCTGACGTCTTGCTACCCACCCGGATGAGGGTGGTTCCGGTCCCTGGGGGGACCGGTCTCGCTTGCAAACCCCGGCATGTGCCGGGGTGCCGTCCTCAGCAGCCCACCGGTGCGGCATTCCCCAAACCCTTCTCCCGCTCAACGGCACTACCCCCCAGGGAGTAGGCCGGCAGCAGGCGTCCGAGCCCAAGGTGGCGACCTCTCGGTCGCGTTCCGCCCAGTCGTGCCCTGTCACCAGGCACGACGTCCAAACATCCACGCTTGGTTTCGTTTGGCAGATCAGGAGCGAGTGCGTGGCAATCAGCCGCCACTCGACATCCGTTTCCGTGTCGCCCAACATCAGTTGGTCGTGGATTGGATCGAACGAAGGAGTTTCACCTTCGAGCGCCCGTCGTAGCGCAGCGAGCCCGATTAAAGGCACTGCGCTTCTCCACACGTTCACAGGGGTTGGCGACCCCCGAGCGATTGACAGACCCGGCTGCAAAGCCGCGTGCGATCCTGACTCTAGGGTAGGGCAGGTTGGCGACGCGGAACTAGTAGAAGTCGGCACCGCCTATGGAACCTCGTAAATGCGTAATCCCCATCGCATGGGGATTCAATTGCTGCCATCGCAATATCGATCTCACCAGTAAGAATCGATTCACACGCGCAGATGTCCGAACTAGCCTGAGGTTATGCCGAGGCCCGACAATCCGTTCGACTTCCCCCTGCACCGAACCCGCTTAGCTTGCATGCATGACATTATTCAGAGAGTCGCGCGCGGCTACCACTACCACCACACGGGCAAGATCCACGTCGGCAAGGCCGCTCGCCTGGTCGAGCACCTAGACCGGAAGCACGGCGTGCTCGCAGGAGAGAACGAACGCTCTCTCCTCAAACGCCGCGGGCACCCGGCAGCGGTGGTGCTACTCGATTACGACCGTGGCCTGAAGAGCCAGGAGTTGGACTTCGTTCTGCTCGCGACATCGAAACTTAGTGGAGAGAACCTGCGAGATGCCCGTTTCGATGGTCTCGTGTGGCGGGGCATCTACAAGCTGCACCCGAAACAGCGCATAGGCAAGCGAGAAGCAGAGGAGTTTCTTCGGGGCAGAAAGCGCCTCACCTGGACCTGGTCACTTACAGCAGAAGCGTACCAGCAGTGGGAGGCTGGCCTCACACTCAAAGCCTCCTGGCGCTCGGCTGACGCGCTCAACGCTACTCTGAATGCGTTGGACAACGTGCCGGGATTTGCTGGTGTCAGAAGCCAGAAGAAGCGCCTAATAAGGACCGCGAAGGCGAGCTGGGCAAGGTCGCACAGGTCCAGTCAATCGGTTCCGCCGAACTGGCCGGAACAAGTCACCTGGGTTCGCAAGGTTGCGTACTACGACAACCCGCCGCTCACCCTCTATCGGCTCAATCGGTGCCTGCTGGGGACCGCTAACGCCACAAGCAAGAGCGGCAGTGCTTTAGGGCAACCCGAGGCTAAGGACTGATGCGAGCCTGGGGGCCACTGCTATCTGCCCTAGCGCGTTTACAATTGGCCTTGAAGCAAGACATGCAAAACAGCGGGGGCGACGCGGAGGTAGAGATGCAAGCCCCTTCCCAACTCACTAAGTCTTTCCTGTTAGCGGCCTTATTGGCACTCTTCGGATTTGTCCAAGGCCAGATAGAAACCTACGACGATGTCTACAACTACTACTATCGCACCGCGCAATGGAGCACCGAAGCCACGGAAGTCGCTACGGAGGGCCACGTCGTATTGCAGAACTCAAGTAATGTATCGCTCTCCGACCTAGACCAGGCTACGGTCGCAAAGATAATTGTCTTGCGCGCCGAGGCTAATGAGCTTATCGCTGAGTCAGATGTCGTCGTTGACTTTCTTATGGAAGGAACGGAATACACGGAGCTCGATAACAGCTTGTTGTACGCGACACTGGCTCGTCGACTCCAAATCGAAGTCTTTGAGGAGATCTTCAATAAGCTTCCGGATGGATTGACAGAAGAGGAGTTTGACGATCTTAGTCGTGACGCGCGTCTCTGGCAGAACATCGGCGACTTGTGGCTACGTCTCCAATAGCCAGTGTGCAGTTAGAAAAGAAGGGGTCTCAATGAAGACCCTTCCGAAGACATATTTCGCTCCACTAGAACTGCTACGTCACTATAAACATGTCCGAAAGAAGTCTAGAGCCCGCGGTTTGGACAGGCTGTCCGCCTACGGCTTTCGAAACCTGTTAAGGGCTGAGTTTCAAATCATCCGCCGAAAGGCCCTCAACAAGACTTATCGCTTCACTCCTTATAAAGAGGTTCTACTCGGAAAAGGGCGGGGTAAGGTTCCGCGCGTGGTTTCTGTGCCCACCGTGAGAGACCGAATAACGCTTCGCGTAACGAAGGACTATCTTCAGCGGATCTTCCCATCAGCGGTCAATACAGATTTACCCAACGCCGTGATACGAAGCGTGCACAGAGTTCATCAGCGCGCCAATCCATCTATCGTCGCCCTGCGAATAGACGTCCGCGGCTTTTATGACAATATTGATCAGTCAATTCTTCTAAAGAAGCTGTCACGAAAGGCCCGTTCTCAGGTTTTCCAGCACTTGATTAGGGCCTCTATTGAGTGCCCGACATTCCCCCCTGGACGAAGGAAGGGCTGGAAAGGGGAAGTGCGCAGAAGTAAAGGTATTCCGCAGGGGCTGCCTATCTCTAACGCGTTAGCCAACGTGTACCTGGAGACCTTTGACAAAAAACTGGAACGGATTAAGGGGGTTATTGGATACTGGCGATACGTGGATGACATTTTGGTGCTTGTGACGCCCACGAACGTTGCCAGAGTAAAGACCATAGCCGAATCGGACTTGGGCAAGTTAGGGCTTGAAATCTCCTTGGACCCAACGAAGTATCACGAGGAGCCATTGAGTGTCCCATTCACCTACCTTGGCTACCAGTTTGATCATCTTGCCCTAACGGTGCCGGAGGGAAAGGTTTCCGGCCTCGTGGACTCCGTTGCTCGGTTCCTTACGTGGTATCGCCACAATCGGGACGCAATTCTGCACAGGTGCTCCTGGCTCTCAGCCGATGCCCTAGATAGCGCTTTCGTGGAAGACTTGAACGAGCGAATTACTGGCGCGGTGTTTGATGGGCGCTTGTTCGGCTGGCTTCCTTACTACCAAGCCTTAACTGACAGAGCCTTACTCCACAGAACCGACGCAACAATTCGGTCACTGCTTTCTCAGAGTCCGATCTTTGGCGGCAGGCCGCCGAAGGGGCTAAAGCGCCTAACGACGGCATACTACAAAATTCGATCCGGAAATGCGCAGGAAGGCTACCTTCGCAACTACGATGTTTACAACACCGTGCAGGTAAAGCTAACCTATTTGACCGATCGTGGCATACTCGACACGCGGCAGAATTACTCGCCACAAACGGTCACCCGATGGTTCTCTATGTTCCGACAAAGAAACCTCCGGCGGCTGGTTGCTGACGAGGGCCCGGCAGCATCGGGTAACTAGACTAATGTGTAATAATTCCGCCGAGAGGACTGGCCAAAGCTTCGTCCCTCGCATACGTTCCTATGCGGGAGTATGTGAACCTTTTCGCCTCCACGTAGGCAACTCCGCGCTTTCTACGAGTCGGGGTCATCTCTCGGCACTTCTCCAGTCCTCTCATCGTTGCTGGCCTGATAATGACTGACGAGACTCGCCAAAGAATTCTGTACCAGAAGATAGCGATATGGATCACGCGCGGCGCTCGTTTCAATGCGTCGCGGCGCCTCACCGATCGGGTCAGTAACCTTGGAAGACTCCACGCGGTTTCAGCCACGACGTTAGTTGTGACCGGAGTATTGGTATCGCAGGCATCATCGACGACGGGAGAACCCTTGCTTGGTGCACTTGCGGCGGCTTCGGTCTCCATTCTTGGAATGACACTCCTAGCTACGCAACTTAGCACCGACACTTATAAGGCCAAGTCCGATTCCCAGCGTCTACATGCAGACGGGCAAAGGATGTCGTTACTGCTGGATGCGCTTGCAACTCTCCTGGTTCAGGACCCAGACGACGAAAGAGCATTACAACGCCTCGACGAGCTTACAAACCAGTACAGAGAAATCGAATCGGGTTCATCAGCTAATCACGACCCACGTGACATGCACTACTTCCTTGCAAGTAAGAACGTCCCACACAACTGGGGCGCCGAGGACTTAGCAAGAGTTAACACAGGGCAACAAGACACCAAGATGCATCAAGGACTTGCGATCTGGCATCGCGTTAGGTGGCACATCGGCACTAGTCTAACGATACTCGCCACTATCTCGATTCCCGCAAGTCAGCTTCTAATGCTATTACTTCTTTATTCTAGGGGCTAAGAAATCCCCGCGAAATAGAGCGCAACGAAAGACCTACACGGGCGAAGTGCTTAGGTCTGACGAGGAATGAGGTACCGAATAAACGAAATTGGCTCCCCGACCCTTAGGAGGTGCTCTCACGATCCGGTCTCCATCGGTCATCACCTCCTCCATCACCGAGCAGCAGACCGGCATCCGGTGATCGGGGCCGGGATGCTCACCGACGGCGCGGTGCAGGTCCCCGCTTCGCACCTCGACGAACTCACGTCCTTCGCTCTCAGCCGAACCAAAGATTTCCCTGAGGGCCCTGCGGAAATCTTCCCTGCACAAGGCTTTTTTCACCGTTGACCAACCCTCAGAGCCATTCGGTCCCTCGATACTCGTCACGAAGCCGGAAGCGACCACGTCCCAGCGCCAAGAAGTACTTCTTGTAGGTGGGGCTGTGCGCCTCAGTCGAGGCGTTCTGCAGCGTGACTTGCAGGTGGGAGGGGCGAACTTTCCACCCGCGCCGCTCGGCGAATAGGGCTACGTCTCGAGTGGTGAGTGGCTCTTCAATCTCGCCGCGATTGACCGCCGCTACCAGCTCCCTGTTGAGACCACGGCCGAACTTAGGCACTCGCTACTCCCGTCACGCTTCGTAACTCCTCGGCCTGAGTATCAGCTTCCCCTTCTGCACCTCGAGCACCAACTCACCGGTGCTGTTCACGCCAATCGCTCGTAGGGCGTCGAGGGGGATGGTCAAAGCACTCCGCCGCCTACCCCGGCTCCTGTTTAGCGCCGCCGTGATTCGAGACACGACCTCCGGCGTCATTTTCACGTTGCCCTGCACATGTGCTGGGCCTTTCCGCCATCCGAAGAGCTGGAAGAAGTCCTCGCTACTCATGACCCTGACTCCGATCAAGGCAAGACGACTCTGGCTGACGCGTAAAGGATACCAGTTCGTTTACGAGCTCACGAACGGCAACAAAAGCGGGTTGGCGGCGGGCGAAGCACCGTGTGTTGAGCCACCTCATGCGTGATGAGGTGGCTCCCGCAGCGAGCCAGAAGACACTCGCCGTCTTGGGTGGGGTGCCCACAGTCACCCCCGGATTGGGGAAAACGGCCAAAGGCCCCTTTCAACATAGCAGAAGAAGATCCGACTGGAACTACCGTTCGGGGAGCCCCGTGCCGACTGGCCTACAGCAACTCTCGAAGCCAAGTGCCGTAGCCGGCCGTAGGCCGGCAGCCTTCTACTAGCAACCCCACCTACGGGGGCTTGCAGAAGGAGAACGAATGCAACAGCCATCACCAAGCCCAGTCGTCTATGTTCGGGTCGACAGCACCCAGCGCGTCACTCACCTGACCGTGCCAGATCCACTAGGGGCCCGCCTCCTTACCAACCTGGAGCAACTCAGGGCCGCTGTAACCGATGGAGACATCGACTCACTGGTTCCAGCCGCCGTGGGCCTGACCGAACTCCTCGATGAACACATCCACATCCTGCCCCCGGTCAGGGAGGCCGCGTGAATAGGGAGAACACCCCGTCCTGGCGTGCCACAACCGAGTACGCGCGCTGGCCCGGCATCTCCCGGCAAGATGACTTCGGGCGCAACTATAGCTTCGACGTTGTAGACCACATCGAATCACACTCGGACCCGGATCGGACGAAGAGACCGGTCACGAAGCCAAGACCGCGTACGTCCCACTGGCTGAGCGGCATCCTCCGCCGGGAACTTCCGATGGTCCTGTTCGCCGGCGATACTCGGCGGGTAACGGCGAGCGCCTGCTTCGCCAGCATCGGACACTCCACGAAAACGTACCCTGCGCCGAAGGGCATTCACTTCCCGAAAGCGCGGGAGGTCAGGCGAGTTCTGACGAGCGCCGCCCCGAAGGGTGTGCTCGAGGACGTTGTCCTTCCCCAGCTAACCTTCGACAGGCACGCTGAACACTACAAGCTCCACCGGGTGCCAGCGTCGATGGATCCCGATGGTGCCCTCGCGATACTCCTCCACGCTAACGAGCGAGCAGCAATCGACCGCTCGGCCACCGAAAATCCTGACGACCTGATCATCGTTCAACAACTACCCTCGCCCCCAACTCATCCCAACGTACTCACCGTCTATCCGCGGACCTACTCCCCCTCGTTTCCGTGGCAACCCACCCCGATTCAGCCACCTAGCCACGAGAACAGACGGGTGATCAGCGACCGGACCAGTATCCAATTAATCCGCGACCGCGACGGGCTTGCATTCACCTGGATGCTGCCGGCACAGATCAAGGCGGAATACGATCAGTTCGAACCAGCGCTCAACCTCTACCGCCTCAGCGCCCTGCACGCCACCCTCGAGCAAGCCCAGGAGATCGCCGACTGGACCTGCTGGATGGCACCAGATGTGACTGGCTACCCCAAACGCGGATTAACACCGCCCATGCCCTGGCCATTCCAGGCAGCGCAAGAGGGCACCGAGGCCGCGATGGGCGACATGCTCAACCTAGTCGCCCGACTCGAGACGGCGCTCACAGAACGCGGCCTCCTCAAACTAGACCCACTGCAGGCGTTCACCCGCAGCCCGCGATGAAGGACACTCCTGGTTACCGCCTGGCGATGCTTGCCACAAACCAAGCCCTCGCTTGACCTCGGACTCCTTGTTGGCATACGACGCACTACCGCTCCGGGGCCACAACAGCGCCCCGGAGCAATATCAACTGAAGACTGCGGAGGCCCCTCCGGACAGAGGAGAACTGGGACGAACAACTTCTCAGAAACGGCCACTTGCACAGTCACTTGCACAATCAGCCGATCGAGCAATTGCGCGAATTGCCGATGGGAATGGTGGTGGGCCCTGCTGGACTTGAACCAGCGACCAATCGATTATGAGTCGACTGCTCTGACCAACTGAGCTAAGGGCCCTCGAGACCGCGACCTGACGGCCACCCGAGCGGGATCGATTCTACCAAATGGACTCTCGCGCGGGGCAGGCGTGTAGACATTCCCATCGCCAGGCGCAGTACCTCCGTTGCTAGAGTTCCTGTTGAGTGCCGAGGACGAAGAAGACAGCCGCCACCCTAGCAGCCGCGGAGGCACAACACCTCGCCGTGCCCCACCCCGACCGCTGGTTCGAGTTCGCCCACGAACTCGACGGTTACGCGATCGCCGAGGAGTTGGGCGTCGACCTGTCGCGCACTTGCAGCCGCTTGATGGACGAGCATGGTGCTACCGGGCGCTGGGCCCGTTCCCTGCTCGAGCTGAGGCTGGTCCTCTTCTTCCTCGCCCGCGCCTCACGCTTCACCGCCGGCCTGACGGCGTGGCCCGAGAACGGGACCGATGGCCCTGGGCTCCTCCTCGCGACCGGACCGGGTGAGATGCCCGGGTACGGGGACGAGATAGTCAGCCTCCTGAACGCTATCGCTGTCGAAGAGGACGAGAAACGCGGCGCGGAGGACCCGAGCGGCGACGCCCGACTGATCCCCGACGCGTTGGAAGTGGGAATCGGCGGGTACTTCGGACCGAGCTACCGGATCGGGTGGGAGAACGGACGGATCGTCTACGAGGGGCACGAACCCGCCGAGGAAGATGGTCGCCGCGAGACGATACGCCTCCACCGCTTCGTACGGCCAACTGAGCGCCGGTGGCGAGGGTTCTGGAAATCGCTCGATGACCTGAGCGCCTGGGACTGGGAGCGGCACTACGAGAACCCGGGCGCGCTCGACGGTACGGGCTGGCACCTCACGGTCGAGCGGAACGGCGTGAGGCTCGAAAGCGAGGGCTCCAACGCCTACCCGGGCGGGCACTCGGCCTCACGGGAGTTCAGGGGCCTCCTGGCCGCCGTCCGGCGTCTACTGGGAGGGCTCCCTTTCGCTTGAGGAAGACTCCGCTGTCCCCACAACCGACAGCTACCGATCACCATTTATAATCGTGGTTCGGACCCGCGGGCGCACGGTTGCGCGCGCAGTCGACAGCCGAGTCAGGCTGCGTTCCGATCGAATCGAACAGACGGGCGCCCTCGGGGGCGACGTGACGAGGTGAAAAGTGCCGAAGAAGCCGATCTACCTGACCGCCAAGGGGCTCGAGAAGATCAAGGAAGAGCTTCGCTACCTCAAGGAAGAGAAACGCCAGGAGTTGGCGGACAACATGGGTACGGCGATCGCCGATGGTGATCTTCGCGAGAGCGCAGCTTACGACGAGGCTCGCATGTTGCAGAGCGCGAACGAGGCGCGGATCGCAGACCTCGAGGAGATCGTCCACAGCGCCGTAGTCGTCGAGCACGAGGAGGGCGCGGAAGCGGTAGCCGACCTGGGCGCTAGCCTCGAACTCGAAGACTCCAGCGGCGAGCGCGTGAACTTCCACCTGGTGGGCACCCACGAGGCGGACGTCCTCGAGAACCGCATCTCCGACGAGTCGCCGCTGGGCAAGACCCTGGTTGGCAAGCGCTCGGGGGATCAGGTCGAATGGAACGGCATCGATTACAAGGTGATCAACGTCAGCTACGAGTAAGCCGGTCTGACCGCGCGGCTTGCGTGGGCTCCCGCGACGCCTGCGTGGGCTCCCATGCGAGTTCCGCGGGCTCGGTGGGGCTTTCAAGAGGATCTATTATCTGTCCTTTAACAGCCGGTCACGCTTCTAACAGGAGGCCGCTGGTAGATTGAAGCGTGCTGAGAACCGCGCTCCTGGTTTTCGCCGTCTTCATCACGGTTCTGGTGGTCCTCTCGCTGCTGCCCGACCGTCGGGCGGCGTTACCCGAACAGCAGATAAAACTGAGCGACGCCCAAGTGACGCTCTTTCCGCAGGCGGACCCCGAGGCCGTCTGGCGTTTCGACGCGCCGCGCGCCGAGTATGACCCCGAGGAGGGCACTTCGGTTCTCTTCGATATAAACGAAGGACGCCGGGAGGTGGGGGGCGAAGTCGACTTCACGGTGGCTGCCGAGAAGCTGACGATCAACCGCGAGGACGACATCCTCGGCGAGACGATTTATGCCTACCTGGTGGAGAGCGGCGACTGCCTCACGATGCGTGGGTCCAGCGAGAATCCGGTCGTCATCGACCAGCAGCAGGGCGACTTCATCGTGCCGGTCATGGAGGTAACCGGGCCCAACTGGGGCGATGACACCCGGATCGAGAACATGATCGTCTCCTTCGACCTCACCGACTTCGACGGCGGCGGACCGGGCACGACGACAGTCGCGGAGCTCCGTATCGGTCCCGCCGACGAAAGCAGAAGGGAAACAGTGTGCGCAAACTCCTGAGCCTCCTCGCATGCCTGACGCTGCTCACCGCCCTGGCCCAGGAGGTCAGTGAGGAGCGGATCATACGCATCGACAGCCAGGGAGCCGACATAGGCGGAGACTTCCGCTACGGCCCCCATGAGTACACCCACCCCGAGCCGGACGGCATCGTCGCCACGGTTTCGAATCTCACGATCCTGTCGGGACACGCGATCCTCCGCGTCCCGCCCGAGGAGCAGGGCGATGTCACCCTCAGCCAGGCCGCCGGTCGCCGGCAGGCGATATTCGATGGGGGCGTCCAGGTGCAGCGCGGTGACCTCAGCGCTACCGGCCCTCAGCTCAGCTACAGCGAGGCCACCGGCCTTGGCACCCTCGCGGGCGGTGCCGAGATCGAGATAACTCCCGAAGAGGAGGGTGAGGACCCGGTCTTCATCACCGCACAGGAGGTCGAGTTCGACGTCGACACCGACCGTAGCATCAGCCGTGGCGATGTCGAACTGGTAAGCGGCAACCAGCGGGCGAGTTCGGGGGAGCTACTCTACGAAGAGGAGCGGGGCCTGGCCTGCCTCTACAGCGAGAGCGGCCAGGTAACTCTCACCAGGACGGACGAGAACGGCGAGGAACTCGTCATCACGGCCGACGAGACCTGCGTCCTCACCGAAGACGAGAAGCTCTACGCCAGGGGGAACGTGACCGTCGTCGACGGGAGCATCACCTCCACCGGCGAACAGGTCTTCTTCGACGACGAACAGTCGATAGCCGAGATCATCGGCTCGCCGGCGCACTCTGTGGACGAGGCCAACGGCGTGGAGTTGACGAGCGACAGGATCCGCCAGGACATCGAGTTCGACTTCTTCGAGGCGATCGACGCCACCGTGCCCAGCGACTTCGACCCTCAGGCGTTCGAGCCGACCGCAGAAGCTGAGTGATGCCTCGCCGGGTCGGCGCGCTCCTGTTCCTGCTCGCTCTGGCCGGTGGTGTCGCCTTGGGGCAGACCCCTAACGTCGCTCGCATCGAGCGCAACGACACCACGATCGTCATCACCAACGAG
This sequence comes from Trueperaceae bacterium, assembly GCA_036381595.1. Taxonomy (NCBI): domain Bacteria; kingdom Thermotogati; phylum Deinococcota; class Deinococci; order Trueperales; family Trueperaceae; species Trueperaceae bacterium. The sequence goes on from DASVCN010000041.1 coordinate 116,630, forward strand.
GCGCTGGCAGAGAACGGCGCAAGAACCGTTGGCAATCTCCCTTGTGAGGGCGTTCGCACCAGCGTGTTCCTTGGCCCACCCAACGATGTGGAGATGGTAATCGACGACGAGACGACTATCCGCTCGTCGATCGCGATCATCGAACGGCCGCAGGGGGACGAGGGTAGCGAGGGGCAGGAGACCATCGAGATGCTCGACGGCACCATCGTCTTCGCGCCCAGGCCGCCTTGTCCAGAGGAGTTCATCCCCGCCGAGGATCAGACCGTCGTGCTGGAGCAGGGCAGAACGACGATATCCGCCACCCGTTTCTTCCTGGACCGCGAGGTCGATGTGGCCCAGCTCGAGGGTCCCATCGGCCTGCGGCGGGAGCCGGAGGGGGACGCCGAGCAGCTGAGCGCGACGGCCGATTCGATGACCTACGACCTCGAGACCGACCGCTCGACCCTGAGCGGCAACGTGCGGGTAGAGGCCGGCGATCGGGTGACCGAGGCGGAGAAGCTCGAGCTGGACGAGGCGGCCGGCCTCGCCACCCTCACCGGAACCCCCGCCCGCAGCGTCCAGGGCGAGGACGAGATCGCCGGGAACACGCTCCTCTACTACCTCGATTCGAACGACGTGATCGTCGTAGGCAACGTCAAGGGTGAACTCGAGGTAGACCTCGACTAGCCGCCGCGAGCGCGTCCAGCTCTTCGAGCAGCGGTTCCTTCAGTTCGACCAGGCTCTTGTAGCGGAGCAACTCGGCGTCCATCGAACGTATCGCCGATCCCAGGAGGCGGGCCCGAATGGGATCGAGCACGCCGCGTAACGGTGAAACGTAGATCCTGATAGTGAACAGCGCGAGACCCCCGAGGGCAGTGGTGGTCTGCCTCTCTGCCCTGAAGTAGAGGCTGTCGACGAGCGGCCGATCCGGTAGCGGCGCAGGCTGGTGTGACCGCGCAGGGTTCTGATCGAGCTGGTGCGACGTGGTAACGCTCCAGACGTGCCTTACGAAAGGGCCCTTGGTGAGCATCGCCGAAACGAGGTTGCGGGAACCTGCGATGAGCCGTTCGTTGTGCGGCACCGGCTCGTGGAGTTCCACGAAGGAGGCGCCGGACCTCTGCCCAGGGTTCCAGTGGGAGGGGAAGCAGACGTGCAGCATGCTCGAGCTGTCGGCGCCGGCCGGACCGGCGATCAGGACCAGGTCCTCCTGTACGGCCAGGGCCAGCGCGTCGGCCAGACGGGCGGTGGACCCGAGCGCCTCGAGGTGCTCGGCGATCTCGCTGGCACGGCCTTGGTCCCGCGACGACTCGAGCTCTTCCAACTCGCCGCCATGGTCCAGGCGAATACCGAGCCGCGGGAAGGTCGCGACGTTGCCGTCCAACCGGCACTCCTCTGGGTGTTCCGAAGCCAGCAGCTCCGCAACCCGCCAGAGGCCACACCTCAACCGCTCCTCCGTACCGTTGAAAACTCGGCACTGTTGTGGGAACGAGCTCAGCAACTCCAGCTTGCGAGACCGGTAATGAGGTAGTGATCGGTCGAGAACGAACCTCTGCTCGCCCGGTTCCAGTTTCCGCAGGTCGGGACGGATCCGGTAGGTGGACTCTACCGGGAACGGCACCTGCTCCGGTGGCAGGTGCGCCGGCAGCTCCACGGACACGCCCTACTCTTTGGGAAGGTTTACGGTGAGCAGGCCTGACTTGAGGTGGGCGCTGGTGCGTTCGCGGTCGACCGGCTCGGGCAGGGCGATGCTCCGCTGGAAGTGACCGCTCTGCCGCTCGCTGAAGAGGATCGTGGCGGATCCATCCTGCGGCTCCCTGATCCCGGCCACCAGCAGCGTCTGCCCCTGGAGCGCGATCTCGATGTTCTCCTCGGGGACCCCGGGCACCTCGATGACCAGCCGGAACGCTTCGCCGTCGTCCAACAGGTCCGCTTTGGGGGCGCTGGCGTCGCGGCGCTCGTCCATCAGCCCTTCGATGCGGTCGCGGATGGCCAGCAGTTCCTGGACGTCACCGGCCGTGCCGAACTTCTCCAGATCCATGACCCGGATTCTAGCATCGGCCCTCCGGCGTTACGGTATGGGCGATGGACGAAGCCGGACCGATCGTACCCCTGCTTGGCGCCCCAACGGCATCAGGGAAGAGCGGGCTCGCTATCGAGCTGGCCCGACACCTCCCGCTGGAGGTGATTACGGCCGATGCCATGCAGGTCTACGTCGGCATGGACATAGGCACAGCGAAGCCGGGTGTGGAGGAACGGTCCCTGGTCCCGCACCATCTGATCGATCTCGTGACTCCGGCCCAGACCTTCTCTGTCGCCGACTGGGTGAGGGAGGCCGAAGAGGCCATCGCTCAGACCCTGGCTCGAGGCCGTCTCCCGCTGGTGGTAGGCGGCACCGGCTTCTACCTGCAAGCTCTGTCCCGCGGTCTGCCTACCGTTCCGGCGGCCGACCCAGAACTGCAGGAGCCGATCTGGCGCGAGCTGGCGGAGCGCGGCCTCGACGCCCTCGTCGAAGAGCTACGCGAGGCGAGCCCAATCGATGCCGAACGTTCCCAGCGGAACCCGCGCCGGGTGGTCAGAGCACTGGAGGTACTGAGACGTACGGGTCGGCCTCCCAGCGAGTTCCCCTACGACGAACCGCGTTTCCGCACCTCGCTGGCGGTGCTCGAGCCGCCCCTCGAGGCGCTGCGGCCCAGGATCGTCCAGCGCTGCCGGCGGATGTTCGAGCTGGGCCTGGCAGCCGAAGTTCGTTCGTTGCTCGAGCGCTTCCCGGCCCCGCTCACCGCGATGCAGGCGATCGGCTACAAGGAGGTGGCCCGGGCTCTTAGCGGAGAGATCTCCCTGGAAGAGGCGGAACGCGAGGTGCAGTTGGCTACGGTACGCTACGCCAAGCGTCAGCTCACCTGGTTCCGACGCCAGGCGGCGGATCTGAGGTCTCCCCTGCTGGCCCAGGACGCTCTGCCGCTACTCGTGGGATGGCTCGCACGGTTGAAGGGGTTCGAGTAGTACCGGCGGCCCCGAGCCTACATTCACGCCTACGGGCGCATCCTAGGATTGCGTCCGGGGGTATGCGATGAGCCTCTTGGGCCTGAGTCTGATAACGATCCTCGGTTTGATACTGGCGGTGAGCGGCGCCGTAGGGGTCGTCTACTACATAGTTCGCTACCGACGGATAGAGGAGCGCTTCGAAGAGGGCGAGACCAAGGATGTGGACGAGCCGTCCAACACCTTCGCCTCTTTCTGGCTGATAAACGGCTTCCTCCACCTCGGCATGCTGCTGCTGGTGCTGGGCGGCGTAGGCCTCATCTTCTACGGGCAGCGCTGAGCCGAGGTCGTAATCAGCCGGCAGTAGACGCCGCGTTCTCCTCGCCCGCGGCCAAGTCGTCTCCGTCGCTCGACTGCTTCTTGCCGCGCTTGCCGAATATCCCCTTCAGCTTGCCCAGCAGCGTCTCACGCTCGACTATCTGTTCGCCGGCCTCTTCGGCGTACTCGTGCAGCAACCGTTTGGCCTTGGCCGAGAGGCCCAGGGGCACTTCGACCTTGACGCTAACCAGCTGGTCGCCCATCCCTACCTGCCTGAGTCTCGGCATCCCCTTGCCACGCAACCTGAACTCGGTGCCCGGTTGGGTGCCGGCCGGGAGGTCGATTATCTCGGGGCCGTCCATAGTCGGTACCTGGAACGACGACCCGAGTGCGGCCTGGGCGAGCCCGACCCTCAGTTCGTAGTAGAGGTCGTCGCCGTCCCGCGTGAACTGTTCGTGGGGCTCTAGATCTATGTAGAGGTAGAGGTCGCCGGCGGGGCCACCGTCGACTCCCGCGTTCCCCTGCCGGGGCACACGCAGACGGTATCCGCCGTCGATCCCTCTGGGAAGGTTTACGGTCACCTTGTCCTTGCTCCGCATCCGACCGCTGCCCATGCACTTTCCGCAGGGGGTAGTGATCACTTCCCCCTGACCCCGGCATTCGGGGCACACCTGAGCCGTCATCACGGTGCCGAAGAACGACTGGGCCTGCGCTCTCACCTGGCCGATCCCGGAACAGGTGGGGCAGGTCTTCTTGCCGCCGCTGCCCGGCTCGGCCCGGTCGCCGTGACACCTGTCGCAGGCGGTCATCCGGTCGAGTTCCACTTCGATCTCGGCGCCTTCACGCGCCTGCTCGAGGGTGATCGATACCTCTGCCTCGATGTTCTCGCCTGCCCGGCCACGACCAGCGGCAGGGGTTCTCACGCCCGTTCCGGCGAAACCGCCGCCGAAGACGGAGGCGAAGATGTCGAAGATGTCGCCGGTGAACTGTGCCCCCTCGTCGACGCTGCCGTACCTGTCGTAGCGGCTTCGCTTCTGCGGGTCCGATAGCACCGCGTACGCCTCGTTGATCGCTTTGAACTTCTCTTCCGCCTCCCGGTCGCCGGGGTTCCGATCGGGATGGTATCTGAGGGCTAGTTTTCGGTAGGCAGCTTTGATCTGGGAGTTGTCGGCGGCCCGATCAACTCCCAGAAGCTGATAGTAGTCAGTCATCAACCCAACAGTATAACGAGGCCGATTGTGACGCTGTTAGTCAGCCCTCAGCCGGTCCGCTTGAGGCTCTGCAACGCCTTGGCTGCTTCTTCGGCGTTCAGTTCGCCCCGCTCCAGCCTCTCGAGGATCTCCGATCTTCGCTGGCTGCGCTCCGGTTTGGGTTCGGGGGCAGCCTCGTAGCCGAGCACCGAAACGAGCGTCTCGAACCGCTGTCTGATGGTGGGGTAGGAGAGGCCGAGGATCCTCTCGACCTCCTTGAGGTTTCCCCTGACCTTGACGAAGAGCCGCAGGAACTCCAGGTTCTCGGGGGGCAGCAGGGCGAACTCGTTGGGCTGGAACCTACCTTCGATGGTGACGCCGCTCTGGGGGCAGTGCAGCCTGGTTACTTCGAGCGGTTCCCCGCTCACCGGGCAGTGGGTAGGCATCGCGTGCTTCACAGCCATCAGGCCACCTCCACTATGATCCGGGATCTCTGACCGCCCTCGACGGGACCTGTGTCGATGTCTACGAGCCTCCCCTCGGGGAGTTCCTCGTCGAGGGCCTCGAGCAGGTCGGTAAGCTGTATCCCTTCGCTGTCGAGCCTGACTCGTACCTCTTCGGGGATGAGCTTGCCGGCGAACTTAGCCAGCGCCAGAGGCACGGTCACCGCCGTTCGGCCCCCTCTGCCGTTCTCCTCGTCGCCCGAATCGATGACGATCCTGAGCGAGCGGGCGATGTGCCGGCCCGCCCGGTGTCGGCGCCTGCTCTCGCCCGAGCCGAACACCGATCCGAGTGCGGAGTCGACGGCCTCACTGACCGTACGCCCGATATCGAACGGGTCCTCCTTGCCGCCTCCCAACGCCCTCAGCAGCTCCTCTGCCTCGCCGGCGTTGATCTGCCCGTTGGCCAGCATGTCCAGGATCCGCCGGCGTTCGTCCTGTTCAGCCATGCCGGATCTCACCGCCCCGGGCCCTGGTTCCGACGTCGAGGTCACCCGTGCCCAGGTCGAGCGTCAGCTCGGCTCTCCCCTGCCCGAGGCTGTGCTCGAACGAAGCGCCTAGCCCCTTGTTCTTCATCGTCCATTCTTCGGGGAGGCTGAGGTCGCCGATGTTCACCTTGCCGCTCACCCTCACATCGCAACCGTTCAGCAGGCGAACTCTGACGTCGCCGGCGATGGCGTGGAGCCGGTGCCGGCCTTCATCCAGCAGCAGCCCCAGATCTATGTCGCCGGCGCTTATATCGAGATCGAGGCCGTGGACCTCGTCGGCGTCGAGGTCGCCCGCCAGCAGGTGGCCCGCGAGGAAGCGCAGTGGGCCGTGGATCTCCACGTCGCCGGCCTTCATGTTCATCCTCAATCCCCAGTCGGCAGGGATTACGACCCTGGTGTCGTCCCGAGCTATACGGCTCATCATGCGTTCGAGGAAGTTGTCCCCCCTGTTGCCGGAGGAGCCTCCAAGCCGAAAACCGTCGTCGGTCCTCTCCAGTTCGGTATGGCTTCTTCCGCTGGTGGACGCAGACGGCGTCGTGACGCTATCCGATACCTCGATCTGGAGGTCACCTGCGAGCAGGCTGATCTCCAGCCAGCGGATGTCCTCCGGCAGCCGCCGTTCCTCGCGCCCCCCGTCCGCTCGACGCGGGGAAGGCGGTATCGGTGGGTCTGCCGGGGTAGCGGTCGGACTACGCGGCGGAAGCGGGTCGGAGTGCACCTCGGCGTCCATGCCCTCGAGCTTCTGTTCGGCCTGATCGATGTCGTCTAGTACGCCGAGGAGCCGGTCGGCTTCCTCCCTGGTGATGCGTCCCTCTTCGACCATCGCTTCGATCCTCTGGCGGTCGTCCATCACTGATTCCTTCCTTGGAGTGCGACGGTGCTGGGTTCTGAAGGGTGACCGGCGGATCTGGCGCGCTCCTCCAGCCGGTCTGCCAGGCCGTGCAGTGTGGACGCCAGACGGTGCAACGCCCGCCCTCGCGGCACCGCCCTATGAACGGCCGCCTCGCCGTGGTAGCGGTTCACCCGATACTCCATCTCCCTCTCCAGCAGATAAGACACGTCGTCGCCTCCTCGACAGGCATAGTAGAGGCGCCCTAACGTTTTGTCAAGCCGAGGTTTACATTCTATAAAGACGTGGTTTCTATTGCGGTTCCTTCTGCCGCCGAGTCAAGAGGTATGCAGAGTCGAGGAACCTCGTGGTCCGGTATCCCGACGCGAAGTAGTGGCGGAAGGCGGCCCTGACGGCGAGCCGCCATCTCAAGGCGGCTTCCGGTCGGGTCGCGAGGAGCCGATCGAGGTCGCCTGGCACGGCCAGCAGGAGCGCGTCGGCGGTCTCGCCCAGACGGGGTATTCCGGGCAGGTCCTGCTCGCTGGCGGTGAGCACCGGCACGCCGTGCTCGGGGGCACCCGGGTCGGCGGGACCTTGGTTGGCGGGACCAGGGTCGGCGGGACGCTGGTTGGCGGGACCCTTGTCGACGGGACCCTTGTCGACGGGACCCTTGTCGGCGGCACCCTGGGCTATTGCGGCGGCACCCTGGGCGATTGCGGCGGCACCGGCATAGTCGTCGAGACGCCACGACGCAACCAGCCTGTCGCTGGGCAGCGCCCGGTTTAGGCCGTCATCGAGCCGACCGTAGACGTCGACCAGGTACTCTTCCGCGGCGGCTCCGAGATGGTTGAGGTTGAACCTCGCGTTCGCGGCCCGCAACGGGTCGAAGGTCCACTCGATCCAGCCGATCCCGCGTTCCAGGCACCAGCTTCTCTGGAACTCCTTCAGTGCCCTACCGACACCCATGCCCCTCACCGCCTCGAGTACTCCCGTCAGGTGGGAGTGGAGACCCGGGCCGTTATGGAGCCGGGGCCGGTACGCCGGGAAGGCGTAGCTGAACCCGACGAGCTTTCCACTCAGTCGAGCGCCGGCTACCAGGCCGCCCGCCTGCTGGGCCGCGCGCAGCTGGTTCAGCGGTACCAGATCGATGTCGCCCGCGCCCCATATCGTGCGTTCCAGGTCGACGCACGCTCTGAGGTCTTCGATTCCGGTGATCTCGACCACTTCGGGTCGGACGTTGGCGGGGGCTTCCGTCCGTCCTATCCCACCTTCAGTCGTCGTCACGGGACGCCGCTTGCGGGGACACGCCCCTGAGATCGAAGCGTGGCTCGTCTATGGTCCACCCGGTCTCCTGCTCGATCCGCTCCTTGAGGAAGCGGCCGAGGGGGACGCCCTCTATCTCGATGGCCGGTACGTCAACGACTCTCCCCGTCTCGCGACAGATGAGGTGGTAGTGGGGCGAGACGTTGTGGTCGTAGAGCGACTCGCCACCGACGCCGCGGAACTCCTGCACCAGGCCTGCGTCCCTGAGCACGTTGAGGTTCAGGTAGACGGTCGAGAGGCTGACGTCCTCGCCACGCTCCTTGAGTGAGCAGTGGAGGCTCTCGGCGCTGATGTGGCTGCTGCCGTCCCGGAAGATCTCCATTATCGCCTCGCGCGGGCGGCTGTAGCGGAGGCCGTGACGACGCAATAACGCCCTCAACTCCTCGCGTCCATCTTGCCGATCTGTGCGCTTGCTCTCCACCATATGGATCTGGGAACCGGTCGGATCTCGCCGAAGTCTAGCACGTATCCGGGCAAGTCGGAATACTTCCGATTTGCGCCCTGGTCAGGACCGTCCTCATAAGCGACATGCAGGCCCGGCGCGAACCGGGAACTGCGGTCACGTTGCCCGCACCGCTTCTTTCAGGGCGTGGTTGCCGCCGCGACGAGCGGCTCGTCGAATTCGCGAGCCCAGCCCTCGATCGCGCCGATGACCTGCTCCAGCCTCGCGCCCTCGTTAGTCAGGGCGTAACTGGTCTTCGGTGGCATCGTGGAGATGACGGTCTTCTCGACGAGACCCAGCCGGCAGAGGTGCTCGAGGCGCTGCGCCAACGTCGTGGGATTGCAGCCCCCCGCCGCCCGGCTGAGCTCGTTGAACCCTGCCGGGCCATCGAGCAGACAACGGATGAGATGAAGCGTCCATTTGGTCTGCAGGAGGTCGATCGCGGCGTGCACCGGACAGGGTTTAACTTCGACTGACATCTGCCGTGATTCTACCACAGCGGCGCTAGATTTGTGTTCCCACTCGACATTCCATAACGGTCGGTAGTCGATAGCTGCCCTATGGTGGATCGTCCAGCTCCGGTACCGCCCGAGAAATGAGCGCGGTTCACGGTGGAGCGCCAAGCCACAGCAGGTCGCACGAATTCCTCCTAGAGGAGGTCGGCCACGGCCTCCCTCTCCTCCAGGAGCTCCGCCTCGGTGCGCTTCATGCGCTCACGCACGTCATCCGAAGGTTCCAGGCCTTCGACGACCTCGGCGCGGCCGTTCCGGACCGTCACGGGGAACGAGTAGATGACGCCCTTGCTGATACCGTACTGACCCTGGCTCGGTACGGCCATGCTGACCCAATCGTCGTCGGCGGTTCCGTGTACCCAGTCACGTACGTGATCGATGGCGGCGGCAGCGGCGGAGGCGGCGCTCGACGCTCCGCGAGCTTCGATTATCTCCGCCCCCCGCTTCTGCACCCGGGGGATGAACTCTTCGGTCACCCACTCGCGCGGGACGAGCTCCGCAGCCGGCCTGCCGTCCACCGTGGCGAAGTCGAGGTCGGGTACCTGGGTGCTCGAGTGATTCCCCCAGATGACCATCTTCCTTATGTCGGCCACTCTGGCGCCGGTCTTACCAGCGAGTTGGCTCTTGGCACGGTTGTGGTCGAGCCGCGTCATCGCCGAGAACTGTTCCGGTGCGAGTGAGGGTGCGCTGCTCATGGCAATGAGGGCATTGGTATTCGCTGGGTTCCCCACCACGAGTACCTTCACGTCCCGGGCCGCGTGGTCGTTGAGTGCACGCCCTTGCACCGTGAATATCTTGCCGTTAGCTTCCAGCAGGTCCTTCCGCTCCATCCCCGGACCACGCGGCCGCGAGCCCACCAGCAGCGCCAGCTGCGCGCCACGGAAGGCGACATTGGCGTCATCACTCGTCTCGACACCGTGGAGGAGAGGGAAAGCAGCATCGTTCAACTCCATCACGACTCCTTCGAGGGCTTTCATGGCTGGAGTTATCTCGAGGAGTTGGAGGATGACGGGCTGGTCCTTGCCGAGCATGTCGCCAGCGGCGATCCGGAAGTGGAGGGCGTAGCCTATCTGGCCTGCGGCACCGGTGACCGCCACGCGAACGGGTTGTTTCATGTTGACCTCCGAGGGCTGTTGCCCTTAGCGGTCGCATGGTAACACCCCTCGTTCCGATACCCGTCGACCGTCACGCCCCATAACTGCGGCGTCGGGACGGCCGCAGCCCCTGTCCCCTCTGGTTCAGAGCCCGGGCGGGCGGCAATCACGCGAGCCTGCGAATCGGGGACTGCAACTTTCGCTCGGCGCACGAGTTGTGTGCGCGACTGGTACGGGGAGGAGGAGCCGCGGCCTACTGGCATCGCCATGCTCGCGGACTCCTCGACCAAGCACCCTCCCTGCCGACCAACACGATTGGAACCCTGCTCACTGTTTCACGTGAAACGGCCCCGCTACGCCTCGTAACCGAGCAGTTCCAACAACCGCTGCAGTTCGTCCTCCGAGTGGAAGTGCAGTTCTATCTTGCCCCTCTTGCCCCCTGTGACGCGAACCCGTGTGCCGGCATGGCGCGCGAGCTCCTCCTCCAATGAGCGATACCGGCCGTCGGAAACGTCGCGCGGCCGCTTCCCAGAAGGCCTCCTGAGCGCTTCGGCCTGCCGAACCGTCAGCTGCTTCTCGATGATGGTCTGCAGCGCCCACGCCCGATCGGCTTCGGGTTGGGCGAGGATCGCACGCGCGTGACCTGCGCTTATCTTCCCTGACTCCAAGGCGGCAAGAGCCTGCGGCGGCAGCGAAAGGAGCCGAAGTGAGTTGGCTATAGCGCTGCGGCTCTTCCCAACGGCGCGGCCCACATCCTCCTGGCTGGCGCCGAACTCCAGCAGCTGCTGGAACGCCCGCGCCTCCTCCACCGGATTCAGGTCCTCTCGCTGCAGGTTCTCGACGATTGCGATCTCCAGCGCTGCCTGGTCGTCCAACTCCCGGACCACGACCGGCACCGCCTCGAGTCCGGCCTCTTTTGCAGCCCGGTAGCGCCTCTCCCCCGCCACGATCTCGTAGCCGCCCTCGACCGGCCTAACGAGCAGCGGCTGGAGAACGCCCTTCTCGGCGATCGACGCTGACAACTCGGCGATCGCGGCCGGATCGAACACCTTGCGGGGCTGCCCTGGCGCGGGCCTGATCTGGTCGAGCGGAAGGGTCTGCGGCGCCCTTTCCGCCTTGGGGAGGAGCGCGTCCAGACCCCGGCCCAATCCTCTAGGTTTGGCTGACACGGCGCAGAACCTCCTCGGCAAGCTGAAGATAGGCCTCGGCCCCGGTCGAGCCTGGAGCGTAATCGAAGATCGGCTGGCCGTACGACGGGGCTTCGGCCAAGCGGATACTGCGGGGGATTACGGTCTCGAAAACCTGAGGGCCCAGATGTGCTCGCACGTTGTCCTCGACCTGTTGGGAGAGCTTGGTACGGGTATCGAACATCGTCAGCAGGATCCCCAGGATCGTCAGATCACGGTTGAGACCGCTTTGCACGCGACTCACGGTATCGAGCATCCCGGCGATGCCTTCCAACGCGTAGTACTCGGTCTGAAGCGGAACGATGAGCAAATCGGCAGCAGCGAGCGAGTTGAGTGTCAGCGCACCCATCGACGGCGGGGCATCGACGATTATGAAGTCGTAATTGGGCCTGACCCCTATAAGCGTTCTCGCCAGCAACTGCATGTTCTCGGTCGAGGCGTCGAATTCGACCGCAGCACCGGCCAGGTCGGCGGAGGCGGGGATCACATATAGGCCTTGGTCTCCGTAGTGAAGTACCGCCTGCCGGGCCGGCACCCGCCCCACCAGGACGTCGTAGATCGTCCTCTCCGGAGCGGTTATGCCGAGACCCGAACTAGCGTTGGCCTGCGGATCCAGATCTACCAGGAGGATACGCCGCCGCGCAGCCAGGGCACTGGCGAGATTTACAGCTGTAGTGGTCTTTCCGACGCCCCCTTTCTGGTTGATCACCCCGATGGTGGGCAAGCGGAACCTCCAGACACCAGAACTGCGACCAGCGTACCATGCGTCGAGAGCGGCTCCTCACGGCACTCGTCCACAGCTGAGCCAGTCTGGGCTTCGACTTCGCTCACCTCCTCCCTCCACCCCCCGCCCTTGCGGCTCACGAGCCAAACCTTCTCACCGTGCAAGTGCCGAGTCGAGACGAACACTTCTTTCAGCGTGCCCACCGCTTGCGCGACGATCACCTCTGCACAGGGCGACGACATCTCCAGGACATCCCCCTGCTGAACTGATACGTTCTCCATGCCGAGTTGTGAAACGGCGATGCGGAGGAACGCCGCCCTCCGGCGGCGGCGCTCGACCAGCGTTAACTGATGTCGCGGCAGCCTGAGCGCCATCGGAATGCCGGGTAGACCGACTCCGGAACCGAGGTCGATAACTTGGCAGGGCGCGGGGGAGAGCGACTCGACGAGATCGCCGTAGCGCAACGCCTCCGCTACCATCTTGTCTATATCCGTGACAGCCGCCTCGGACATCAGGTCGAGAGAACGGTGGTACTTCCTGATCAGCCCTACGTATCTTTCGAGTGATTCAGCCAGCGACTGTTTCACGTGAAACACTCTTCCGCTTCACGTGTACCAGCAGGGCGGTGACATCGCTGTCACGGACGCCCCGAAGACGCTGAGCGGCACCTAGCGTAGCGGGTCGGCTTCGCCGAAGCACGTCCCGTCCCTCGTTTGACAGGCTCTGCACGCTGCCATAGTCGATCCCTGTCAGCTCCAAGGCCTCGTACTCCTGACGCTTCTCCAGCTCCCGACGACTGCGCTCTATGTAGGCCGCATACTTCACCAGGATCTCGACGCGCTCCTCCTCCTTGCGGGACAGAGGACCTTCCGGCTCCCCGACCTTCGCCACCACATCTCGGTAGCCCATACCGGGGCGCGAGAGAAGCTTGGCTCCAGACTCACCGCCGACCCGAACCGTCCCCAGCCGCTCGACCTCATGCATCACTCGCGACTGGCTCCGCTGACTAGCGGCCAACCTGTCGTCACCGACCAGGCCCCATTCGTGCCCGCGCGGGAGAAGTCTCTCAGTGGCGTTGTCCTGCCGATGCAACAGACGGTACTCGTTGCGCGAGGTAAGCATCCTGTAGGGCTCGTCTATTCCCCAGCGCACCAGATCGTCGAGCAGGACCCCGATGTAGCCCTCGTCCCGCCGAACGGTCACGGCGCCCAGTCCACGAGCACGGCGGGCAGCGTTGACCCCTGCGATCAAACCCTGCGCCGCCGCCTCCTCGTAACCGCTGGTGCCGTTGATCTGGCCGGCACTGAACAAACCGGGTAAGCGCTTCGACATGAGCGTGACGTCGAGCTGTGTCGGATCGAGCGCGTCGTATTCAACGGCGTAGGCGTAGCGCTGGATGACGGCCTTCTCGAAGCCGGGCAGCGTACGGATCATGTCGTCCTGCAAGACAGGAGGAAGAGAGCTCGAGAAGCCCTGCAGATATACTTCGCTGGTTTCCACCCCATCCGGCTCGACGAACAGCAGATGCCGATCCTTGTCGGCGAAGCGCACTACCTTGTCCTCGATGGATGGACAGTACCTGGGGCCGGTCCCCGCGATGTCACCGCTGTACATCGGCGACTCGGCGAGGTTCTCCTCTATGAGACGATGAGTCTCCCTGGTCGTGTGCGTCAGCCAGGTCGGACTCTCGGTCGCCCGGGGGCCGGGGTTGCCGGTGAAGGAGTTTGCCGGATCGTCGGGCGGAACTACTTGCAGCACCTCGAAGTCGACCGAGTCAGCGCGGATCCGCGGCGGGGTGCCCGTCTTGAAGCGCAACAGGTCGTGCCCCGTCGCCCTAAGGCTCTTCGACAGGTGGCGTGCCGGCGCCTCGCCCTGCCGTCCCGCCTCCCTCCTCATCTTGCCGTACCAGACGACACCCGCCAGGAAGGTTCCAGTGCACAGCACGACGCTGGGTGCGTCGAGTTCACGGCCGTCCGTAAGAGCGCACCCGGCAACCTCACCCCCATCTACCAGGAGCGCCGCGACCTCACCGCGGACGATCTCGATACCGATCGTCGACTCGATCAGTTCCCTCGCGGCCGCTGCATATCCGTCGCGTTCGTTCTGAACTCGCAGAGATTGCACAGCTGGGCCTTTGCTCCCGTTGAGCGTTCGGGCGTGGATCGCGGTGGCGTCGGCGAGCCGACCCATGACGCCGCCCAACGCTTCGATCTCGAAGACGAGTTGCGACTTCCCGGGACCGCCGATCGCGGGATTGCACGGCATCAGGCCGATGCGATCGGGGTTGGGCAGCACGAGAGCGGCAGACCCACCGAGCCGGGCAACAGCGTGTGCTGCCTCTATCCCGGCGTGACCTCCGCCAACCACGATCGCGTCGAATCGCGAACTGCTCACCAATACCCCCATCCGGTAATCGTCAACGACCGGCCGAACGGCTAGTCCGTACCGGACCGGATCGAACGAACCCACAGTATAGCGTCAGAGTCGCTCGAGCCATGAATCGCACACTGGGCAGGGGAGGCCGATGGAGCGCGATTCTCCTCTTCGGAGCGGCCGGCCGGGTCTGTTAAACTGCCCTTCGCCAATGGAGAGGCCCCACCCGCAGTGAGTCGAGAAACAGCCATCTGGGAAGATATCCTGGACTTCGTGCAGGATCAGATTCCGGACGTCGAGTTCCGGACCTGGTTCAAGCAGGTGAAGCCGCTGGGGATAGAGGAGGGCACCTTCATGATAGGCGTGCCCCACTCCTTCGCCAGGGACTGGCTCAAGAACCACTACGGCGGCGTCCTGGAGCAGGCCCTCAAGGACCTCGGCGCCAGCTCTCCACGCGTGGGCTTCCAGGTAGTCCCGTTCCAGACGAACGAACAGCAGAACCTCTTCGCCGGCGACGGCGGAACCGACAAGAGTTCGAACGGGGAAGAGGCGAAGCGGGCCAAGGCACCCAAACCGGTTCTGAATCCGAAGTACGTCTTCAGCAACTTCGTGGTGGGTCCCAACAACAACCTGGCCCACGCGGCGGCACTGGCGGTTGCCGAAGCACCTGGTCGCGCCTACAACCCGCTCTTCCTCTACGGCCAGGCCGGGTTGGGGAAGACTCACCTGATGCACGCGGTCGGCCATTCGGTTGCCGACCGGTTCGCGGATCTCCAGGTCGAGTACGTGACCACCGAGACGTTCACCAACGACCTGATAAGCGCCATCCGCGAGGATCGGATGACGCAGTTCCGTGAGCGCTACCGTTCGATCGACCTGCTGCTCGTGGACGACGTGCAGTTCATCGCCGGCAAGGAGCGTACCCAGGAGGAGTTCTTCCACACTTTCAACGCCCTCTACGAATCAGGCAAGCAGATCATCCTCTCCTCCGACCGTCCGCCCAAAGACATACCCACTCTCGAGAACCGGCTCCGAAGCCGTTTCGAGTGGGGTCTCATCACCGACATACAGCCGCCGGAGCTGGAAACGCGCATCGCCATCCTCAACATGAACGCGGAGTATCGCGGCGTGAAGCTGCCGAACGAGGTAATCGACTTCATCGCTCGTCAGGTGACCTCGAACATCCGCGAGTTGGAGGGCGCGCTCGTCCGGGTGATCGTGTACGCCAGCATGAACAATACTGCTCTCGATCGGCAGACTGCGGCCCACGCACTATCCGACGTCTTCACTCAAGGCGACATGAGTGTGACGATGGACGACGTGCTCAGGGCGACGGCCCGACAGTTCGAGGTGGAGGCAGCCGACATCAAGTCGAAGGGAAGGCGTCAGGAGCTGGTGCTTCCTCGCCAGGTAGCCATGTACCTGATCCGTGAGCTCACCAGCCACTCCTACCCCGAGATCGGCCAGTTCTTCTCGGGTCGCGACCATTCGACCGTCATGTACGCGGTACAGAAGGTCACCGACCGCCTCGAGGGCGACGGGGGGTTGAACGCGCGGATCAGGTCGATCCGCGACGAAATCGGTTGAACAGACCGGCAGAAAGGACGAGTCGGAACGACCACTGGCAGAAGCTATCCAGCGGTCGTTCCTCTCTTCGCACGGTCGTCGCGACCGGAGCCTGTGGACAACCGTGCTGAAAAGTTGTGGAGAAGCTGTGGACCCGGGTGTGGAGTAAGCGTGCCCGACACGCCTTGTGAAAACGTGTGGACAAGATCGGACATTCTCCACAGCCACCCCCTACTTATCCACAGTGTTCTCAACAGCCGGATCTTCGTGAGGTACAGCCCAGCCGACCCTTTTCCACAGTTTCCACAACACCTACTATTACTGTCGTTTCCACTCTTCGAGACCGAAATTCCAGTCCCTAGACCCTCACCCGTTGGTTTCCGATCGCTCAGGATCATCGAGGAAAGAAAGGGCTCCTCGTTTCAAGGATCGGGAGCAACCAGTGAGAGGGAGAGGGGCTTGTGATACTGCTTGGCTAAGGAGGAAGCTTCGCCGGCAGCGGCCGAGCAGGGGCGACACGTGAGCCCCCGAGAGGGTATGCTCTGTGCGGCATGGCCCCGGGAGTTATCTGATGAAGGTCCACGTATCTAAGAATCATCTGGCCGACGTATTGGGACACGTGGAGCGGATCGTGCCGGCACGCTCGTCCAACCCTGGCCTCAGCCTGGTAAAGCTGGAGCTCGCGGAAGACTCGCTCATATTCAGCGGCTCGAACATGGACATGGACATCGAGACGCGCGTCACGGCAGATGTGACCGGGGAGGGTGCCGTCGCGGTACCGGCCCAGGTCTTCGGCCAGGTCGTTCGAGCGCTGCCGGGGGACCAGGTCGAGCTGAGCCTCGACGAGAAGGAGATGGAGATCGTCTCCGGGCCCTACTCGACGAAGCTTCAGCTGGTAGACGCCTCGCAGGCGCCGGTCATAAACTTCACCGATGACTTCGGTGGGGAGCTGGATGGCGCCGACCTCGTCACGGCGCTCTCGAACGTCCGTTATGCCGCTGCGACCGCCGACTACCAGGCGATCTTCCGGGGAGTCAAGCTGGAGTTGGCCGACAACCATACCAGGGCCGTGGCGAGCGATGGATTCCGCTTAGCCTACTACCACCTCGACAGCTCCAGCGGACTCGATGCCAACCTCGTCCTGCCCGCCCGTAGCGTCGAGGAGCTGGTGAGAATTCTCGATGACGGAGCCGCGCGCCTGGCGGTAGGCGAAGGACAGCTGATGATTGCCACGCCCTCCACTCGCCTGAACGTGAAGCTGATGGAGGGTAGTTTTCCCGACTACGAGCGAGTGATCCCCTCCTCCTTCCCGGTGAGCGTCACTACGAACGCCAAAGCGTTGAGTGAAGCTGTATCGCGGGTGGCGCTCATGGCAGACCGCACGACCAACAATCGTGTGGACATGTTCGTCAAGGACGGCACCATGCAGATCACGGCCGAGGGCGCCTTCGGACGCGCCCAGGAAGCTGTGACCGTCAACCAGGAGGGGAGCGATCCCGAGATCGCCGTGGCGTTCAACGCCAAGTACCTGGTGGATGCGGTCTCGCCGCTCACCGGCCAGGTCAGCATCTCACTCTCGCGCGAGACGGCCCCGAGCGTGATGGTGAACCCGGAGAAGCCAGGCTACCTGGCGATGGTGGTACCTCTCCGTACAGGCTAGTTGCGGCGGCCCACGCCGCCTGCATGCAGAGCTGGGGTCCGCAGGAGGACAGTCATGACTCGCATCGAAGACATCCGTGCCCTCGAACTGCTCGACTCCCGGGGAAATCCGACGGTTGGCGCCACCGTTCGCCTGGAGAGTGGCGCCGAAGGCACGGCGCTAGTTCCTTCGGGAGCCTCCACAGGAGCCCATGAGGCGGTCGAACTGCGCGATGGCGGCAGCCGCTACCTGGGCAAGGGGGTGAGCAAGGCGGTAAGCAACGTCAATGAGACGATAGCGGCGGAACTGATCGGCATGGACGCCTTCGACCAGATCGCCCTGGATCGAGCGATGCTCGCCCTGGACGGCACCCCTAACAAGGCGCGGCTCGGCGCCAACGCGATCCTTGCGGTGTCGCTTGCGGCGGCCAGGGCTGTTGCCGCCACACTCGACGTGCCGCTGTACCGATACCTGGGCGGCCCGGCTGCCCGGGTGTTGCCGGTCCCCATGATGAACGTGATCAACGGTGGCAAGCACGCGGACAACCGGGTGGACATGCAGGAGTTCATGCTCGCCCCGCTAGGTTTCGACAGCTTCCGCGAGGCGCTGCGGGCCGGGGTCGAGACGTTCCACAACCTCAAGAAGGTGCTCTCGGCCCGGGGCTACGACACCAACGTTGGGGATGAGGGCGGTTTCGCTCCCGATCTGGCAAGCAACGAGGAAGCGGTCGAAGTGATCCTCGAGGCGATCGAGAAGGCCGGTTACGAGCCCGGCGCCCAGATAGCCGTCGGGCTCGATCCCGCATCTACCGAGTTCTTCGACGGCAGCAACTACCGTCTTGCGGCCGAGGACAGGACCCTGAGCAGCAGTGAGATGATCGGCTACTGGGGTGAATGGGTGGAGCGGTATCCGATAGTCTCGATCGAGGACGGCTTGGCCGAGGACGATTGGAGCGGCTGGGCCGAGCTCACCAGAACCCTCGGCGACCGCACCCAGCTGGTGGGCGATGACCTGTTCGTGACCAATGTCGAGCGCCTCGGACGGGGGATAGCGGAAGGGGTAGGCAACGCCATCCTCGTCAAGGTGAACCAGATCGGAACACTGACCGAGGCGTTGGAGGCGATCGAGTTGGCGAAGGCCAGCGGGTACCGGGCGATGATCAGTCACCGCTCGGGGGAGACCGAGGACGACTTCATCGCCGATCTCGCGGTCGCGGTCAATGCCGGTCAGATAAAGACCGGTTCCGCCAGCCGCAGCGACAGGCTCGCGAAGTACAACAGGCTCCTGGCCATCGAGAACGAGCTCGGTGACGCGGCCCTCTACCTGGGCGGGAAGGCGTTCCGAGGGTGAGCCCCCGCCGTACCAAGATCGTGGCCACGCTGGGCCCCGTCACCAGCAACAAGGAGATGATCGTCGACCTCATAGAGGCCGGCGTCAACGTTTTCCGTCTCAACTTCTCGCACGGCACCCGAGAGGTGCACCGCGAGAACATCGAGATGATCCGTACCGAGAGCGAGCGGCTCGGCAGATCCGTTGGCGTGCTGCAGGATCTGCAGGGACCCAAGATCAGGACCGGCACCTTCACGGACGGCCGCGTCTTGCTGGAGGTAGGCTCCCGGTTCGACTTCACCTGCGATGACGATTCGCCCGGCGACTCGAAACGGGTCGGCGTCACCTACAAGGGTCTCTGCAACGACGTGAAGATCGGTGACACGCTGCTGCTCGACGACGGCCGCCTGGCGGTTCAGGTCACCGCTCTCAAGGGACCCCGCATCGAGACCGAGGTGACGCTGGGTGGTGTCCTGTCGAACAACAAGGGGATCAACATCCCCGGCGCCGACCTGAGCATCCCCGCACTAACCGACAAGGATGTCGAAGACCTCCTCTACGGGGCGGAACTCGAGGTCGACTGGGTGGCGATAAGCTTCGTGCGCTCGCGCGACGACCTGCTCCTGGCGAGGCACTACCTCGCGCGTGCCGGTTCGAGCGCCAAGTTGATGGCGAAGATCGAGAAGCCGGGTGCGGTGCAGCGGTTCGACGAGATCCTCAGTGAAGTGGACGGAGTGATGGTCGCCAGGGGAGACCTGGGTGTCGAGATGCCTCCGGAGCGGGTGCCGCTCATCCAGAAGCGACTCGTCCGCGCCTGCGTCGAAGCAGGGAAGCCGGTGGTTACGGCTACCCAGATGCTCGAATCGATGATCCAGAATCCCACTCCGACAAGAGCGGAAGCCAGCGATGTCGCCAACGCCATCTACGATGGCACTGACGCGATCATGCTCTCGGCAGAGACGGCGGTGGGATCGTACCCGGTGGAAGCCGTGCGGATGATGGATCGGATCGCTCGCTCTGTAGAAGCAGACGACAGTTACCAGACCAACATGCGCGAGCATTACCCCAAGCCCGACGAGACCACCGCCGATGCGGTCTCGCTGGGAGCCTGCCAGATGGCCTTCAACCTGAACGCCAACCTGATCGTCACCTTCACCTCCTCGGGTACGACGGCGATGAGGGTGTCGAGGAACAGACCCGCATCGCCGATACTGGCCATCACGCCCAGTGAACGCGCTTTCCGGCAGATGAGCGTCGTGTGGGGGGTCATCCCCCACCGCAGCAACGAGATCCACTCGACGGACGAGATGGTCACGGTCGCGAGCCAGGCGATAAAGGAGCTCGGACTGGGCCTGGTGGACAGCCGTTTCGTCATAACCGCTGGAGTTCCGTTCGGGATGCGCGGCACGACGAATCTCATCCGCGTGGAGAAGATGCAGTAGAAGAGGCGGCACCCTACGGGAACCGCCTCCGCCCATCGTTCGGGTGAGGATTACTCCTCCGGCAGAACCTTTACCTGCAGGTCGATCTGCACGTCGGGGTGCGGCTTGTAGGGGATGGTGTACTCCCCGATGGTTTTGATCGGCTCGGGGAGGTCGATCTTCCGGCGTTCGATCTCTACGTCGTAGGCGGCCTGAACCGCTTCGGCGATGTCACGGTTGCCGACCGAGCCGTAGATGCGCTCTTCCCCGGCCTTGACCCGGATCTCGATGACGGCATCAGCGAGCATCTCCTTGAGACGCTCGGCGTCGCCCTTCTGCTCCGAAAGCTGGCGGGCGCGCTGGGCGAGCCGGGCCTCGAGCTCGGCGCGGTTCGACCTGGTAGCCGGCAACGCCAGACCTTGAGGGATCAGGAAGTTGCGGGCGTGCCCGGGCCGGACCTTGACCATCTCGCCCGCATCGCCCAACTTTTCGACGGGCTCGAGCAGGATGACGTTCATCTGCGGACCAACTTCTCCGTGATCGGAATGATCGCTAGCGTGCGGGCACGTTTGATCGTAGTAGCGAGCCTGCGCTGGTGCTTGGCACACGTGCCGGTACGGCGACGGGGCAGGATCTTGGCGGTATCGCTGATGAAGCGGCGCAGCATCCTGCCGTCGTGGTATGCGGTGATCTCGAGGTCGCCGGTGCAGAACTGGCATACCTTCGGACGACGACCCCTGCGGCCGCCTCCGCGTTTGTCACGGCCGCCCTTGCGGCTGTCTCTTCCTCTATCTCTTGCCATCTAGAAGGGTAGATCCTCTTCCGGTGGAAACTCTTCGTCTATATCAAGCTGACTCGCCTGGGCGCGCGAAGCCACGGGCTCCGGGCGGGTACCGGCTCCACCAACACCGGGACCACGGGTCAGGAACTCGACGCGCGACCCTTCGATGCGCGTCGTGTATCTGCGATTACCTTCTTTGTCCGTCCAGGAATCGTTCACCAGGCGGCCGATCACGAAGACCGGATCACCCTTGGCCAGCTCTCCGCAGGCCTCGGCCAACTCGCGCCAAACGTTCACGTCGACGTAGTGTGTGCGCTCCTGATCGGCGCCGCTCTTGTCGCGGAATCGTTCATTGACGGCGACACTGAAGCGCGTGACAGCGCTTCCCGAAGGGGTGTAACGGAGTTCGGCATCACGGGTTAGGTTGCCGATGATCATCACCTCGTTGAGGGCATTGCGAAGGCGCTGCTGCCCCCTCGCGTCCTCGACGGTGGCGCTGTCTCTGCGCGGACCGAAACCCATCACCTCGACCCGGTTCGCCTTGACGTCGAGCGCGCTGCGGCGCTGACCTTCCTGGCTTTCCCACGAGCGGTAGTCGAGCCGTCCTTCGACGAGAACGGGCATTCCGGCTTCGAGCTGGTTCGCCAGAGACTCGGCTTGAGCACCGAACACGGTTACCCGGTGATACCAGGCAAGCTCACGTGGCTGGTCGTCATCCCCGATGACGTGGTCGTTGCCGGCCAGGTTCATCTCGAGGATGGCAAGGCCACCCGGGGTGTAACGCAACTCCGGAGCCTGGGTAAGGGTACCTGCCAGGTATATGTAGTTCAGTCCTCTAGCCATGATCTTCTCCTACGCCCTGGTGAAGCGGTAGACACTAAGCTGGCCTCAATCGGTTGCTTGTGCTTCCTGGGGAGCGGCGGGCTTTCTCGTCCTCCACTCCGGACGATCCTTCACGACCAGCACTCGCATGACGTTATCACGCTGTCTCAGGGCCGCTTCGATCGCCTTGGGCGTTTCGCCAGACAGGTTTAGGCGATAGATGATGTAGTACCCCTCGTTCAGCTTGCGTATCGGATAGGCAAGCCGTCGGGAGCCCCACTCGTCGACATCCACGACCTCCCCTCCGACACGCTCGACCTGAGCGGCGACGGCGTCCTTCTCCGTCTGAAGCTGCTGTTCACTGAGGTTCGGGTCGAGGATGAGGTTGAGATCGTATACACCTTGGCTCGGCATGAGTCACCTCCTTCACGTGGCCGGTGGCGGTCCGCCCGACGCTTCGGTTCCGTTCACGATCCGACGATGTTCGAGGGAAATCGACCGGGTGCCGGTTCCGAAGATGGGCCGGGAGGTCTCCGCCCTCTCCAGCACAGGCTCGCCGCATATGCGGCAAATTGCGATTGTAGCACGTGTTCCCTGGTCCGGGCCGGCCCCCCGGCGACGGCAGCCCAGCAGGAGCAGAGCGAGGAATATGGTGGTCCTAGCTGCCGGTCACCTCATCCGCCACCCGCTGGGCGTCCCGTATGCAGTCGTTCACCGCCACGCCGCTCAAGGCGTTCCCGGCGAGCGCGAGTCCGGGCATGGACCGTACGGCGGCGAGCGCCTCGCCGATCCTGGAGAGATGGCCCGGCAGGTACTGCGGGATGGCGCGCGGGATGCGAACGGTCTCGCTCATCAGCGGCTCTGCTGTGATGCCCATGGTGAGGCGAAGGTCGCGGCGTACCGCTGCCAAGGCCTCGGCCTCGTCCAAGCTGGCGAAGGCCGGATCGACGCTGCCGCCCGCGATGACCCGCAGCAGTACCGTTCCCGGCGGGGCGCTCCCCTCGAAGAGCGCGGAGGTCCATATGACGCCCAGGCTCCTGACCCCTTCGCCGCGCGGAACGAGGAAGCCGAAGCCGTCCAGAGCGTGCGGCACGTCGACGCGACCGAACGCGAGGGCGAAGACGGTGACGTCGGCGTAGGGGATCTGCCGCAGTGGGGCGGCTGCCGCGGGCAAGAGCGGGTGCAGCAGGTCGGCGCTCACGAAGGCGGGGGTAGAGAGGACGACGCGGGCCGCTGCCAGCCTCTCTCCCCCTGCCAGCGTCAGCTCGAACCCGGAGTCCGCAGCCCACTTCAAAGATTCGACCTCGGCGCCTGCGACGACGCTCTCCCCCAACTGCCGGGCCAGCTCGGCAGTGAGGGTTCCCATCGATCCTGGAGCGAAACTGTAGAGGGCCGCGCTCGCCGGTCTGCCGGCTCCTCTCGAAGCCCGTTGCATCTTCGCCATCCCCTTGAGGAGGCTGCCGTGCTCGCGCTCCAGTTGCCTGATCCTGGGGAAGAGAGCGTCGACGCTCAGCTGCCGGGCGTCGCCGGCGGCGACCCCGAGGACCATCGGAGAGGCCAGCGAGCGGGCCGCCTCAGGGCCGAAGTGGCGGGCTGCGAAAGCGAAAACCGTCTCCTCGCCGGAAGGAGGTGTTCCCGCCAGGAAGGGCTCCAGCAGCGCCCGAACCTTGCCGGCGGGGGAGAGGAGTTCGCTCGAAAGGAACTCCTGGGGCTTGAGCGGTACCGGTCGCAGGCCGCCAGCGCGGTAGAGATAACGTTTGCGCGCCCGCGGCGAGGCCTCGATGAGCTCCTCTTCCAGACCCAGCAGGGATATGAGGTCGAACGTCGCCTGGGAAGGCTGGAAGCCGTTCGGACCCCAGTCGAACGTGAAACCGCCGGAGCTGCTCGAGCGAACCTTCCCGCCTGCGACCTCTTCTCTCTCCAGCACCTTGATCGACCAGTCCGGGCGCCTCCGCCTGATCTCGAAGGCGGCGCTGAGCCCCGCTACTCCCCCACCAACAACTGCGACGTCGAAACTCACGAACCCCACGATACTTTCGCCAGGGGTAGCGGAGCAGGGACAATGTGCCCGCTGCTCGCGCCGACCTTATACTCCCCCACATGACCCCGGCTGCCGAGAAGATCCAGGCGAACGCCTCCAGCTACTGCGACATCGCGCCCGGGCATCCGTACCACGGCCCCTATCACGACGAGGAGTACGGTTTCCCCGTTGCCGAGGACGACGTGCTGTTCGAGCGGCTCGTGTTGGAGATCAATCAGGCGGGCCTATCCTGGCTCACCGTGCTGCGGAAGCGGGAGGCGTTCAGAGCAGCCTTCGATGGCTTCTCTCTGGAACGGGTCGCCGATTACGGGGCGGTCGAGCGCGAGCGACTGCTCGGCGACGCCGGGATCATCCGTAACCGGCTGAAGGTCGACGCCGCCATCGAGAACGCCCGCCGGATACTAGGGTTGCGTGAGGAGTACGGCTCGTTCAAAGGGTGGCTGGACGCTCATCACCCACTTCGACACGACGAGTGGACGAAGCTGTTCCGCGCGACGTTCCGTTTCACAGGGGGAGAGATAGTGGGCGAGTTCCTGATGAGCACGGGTTACCTGCCTGGAGCGCACCGGACCGACTGCCCGGTCGCCGCGCGTATCCTCGAGCTCTCCCCGCCTTGGACGCGGCGCCCCTGATCGAGGGGTCTCTTCGCTTCGATTGGGAGCCACACGACCCTGGCTCCTGCGGATGCGGTGCTATAGCTGGGAAGTGAACCACACCGGAGTAGGTCCGGACGGATAGACCATCATCGGGGGCGAGTTGATCAGCGCGAACCAATCAGTAGCCGCGTCATCGCTGCTGGTGACGTCGGCTGTCCTCCTCTACCTGGGTGGCGTGGCTCGCGCCTGGCGTCGGGCCGGGATCGGCAGGGGTATCTCCTGGGGCCGGGCGATCGCAGGATCCCTGGGCTTCATCGCCTTGGGCATCGCCCTGAGTCCTCCTTTGGAGGCGCTGTCGGCCCTCCTCTTCTCTGCCCACATGGCCCAGCACCTCCTCCTGGTGCTGGTGGCAGCTCCGCTGCTGGTGGCAGGCGTACCGCTGCTGGCGCTGCTTTGGCTTCTGCCGTCGGGCCGGCGCCGGACCGTAACGATGACTCTGAAGAGGAGCCGGGCAGGCGGCCTCTTGTGGATGAGCGCCACTCATCCGGTGGTCGCCTGGAGCGCGTTCGTGCTGCTGCTCTGGCTCTGGCACCTGCCTTCCGTCTACGAGGCAGCGCTGACCAGAGGTAGCGTCCACGTCATCGAGCACGCCTCGCTCACAGGGGCAGCCATGCTCTTCTGGTGGGTGCTGCTCCAGCCGCTGGGGCGGCGGCGTCTGGCCCCGATCGCCGCGCCGCTGTTCCTCTTCCTGGCCACCCTCCAGGGCGGCGTACTGGGAGCGATGATCACGTTATCGCCCGAACCCTGGTACGACCAGTACCGGCGTATCGCCCAGGTTCAAGGCTACTCGGCCGCAACCGACCAGCAACTGGCAGGACTGCTCATGTGGATCCCCCCGTCGGCCGTATACCTGGGGGTCGCAAGCTGGATGCTCTACCGCAGCCTGACCGCTTCCCGAGCCGGGCACGGGCTCAGCGATCCGCGGCCCGCCGCCCGGCTCAACGCGCTTCTCGCCCTCGGCGTCGGACTGTCGATGCTCGGCGCCGCGGCGGTGAAGCGAACGCTCACCTGACGGCCCCGGCCGGGAAAGGAAGCCCGATGTCAGACGACCACTCGAACGAAGTATCTGAACGAGATGGGAGGCGAGAGCGGAAGCTGGCGCAGATAGACCGGCGCGGATTCCTCAAGGTCGGAGGGGTGCTCATCGCAGCCGGAATCCTGACGTCGTGCGACGCCTCGACGCCGCGGGAACCGACACCCGTCCCGCCTCGGCCCTTGCCGCCCAGCGCCCCCGAGTCGTTCGTACCGGGCCCTTACGAGGAGGTGCCGATGACCCCCTCCGAAGCGCCCGACCCGAACGTCCTCGAGTTCTTCTCGTCGCACGAAGCGCGAACCGTAGAAGCCCTGGCAGCAACCATCCTTCCCGGCACGGCGGACGATCCCGGCGCCCGTGAGGGCGGGGTCCTCAACTACATAGACCACCTGCTGGCCCACCGGCACGGCTTCGCCCAACCGATCTACCGGATGCCTCCGTTCGCCGAACCCTACTTCGGCGAGGAGCCTCCGGAAGAGGCCGAGGGCCCGCAACCTATCTGGGTAGAGGCCGACAAGCTGCCGCGCTACGGATACCAGTCGAGCCTCACGCCTCGAGAGATCTACCGGAAGGGGGTGCAGCAGGTCGACGCCTACTGCCGGGAGCGTTTCGGCGCGCCCTTCGTGGAACTCGCGGAAGGCGACCAGGAGGCCGTGGTGGAGACGATGGCCGAGTCGCCGGGTGAAGTGTTCGGCCCGGTAGCACCGGGGCAGCCGCAGAGGGGTGGCGGCCCACAGGATGAGGTGGGCTTCCATGCGCCGGCTCTTCGGGAGTTCTTCGAAGTAGTGCGTAACCACGTGATCGAGGGGATGTTCGCCGACCCGCTCTACGGCGGCAACAGGAACCTGGCCGGCTGGTACCTGCTCGGCTATCCGGGGGCGCAGCGGGCATACACGCCGGTCGAGTTCCAGACCGAAGGCACCGTCAAGGAGCCGCAGAGCATAGCCGAGCTGCCGCACTTCCATCCGGGCCAACCGGTGAACGAGTACGTGATCCTGCCGGTCACCGGCAGCGACAGCCGGAAGCGCCGCAGATGACGGCCGGCTGCCGACCGATCGGAAGGACGCCATGACGGTCGTCCATCCGAAAGTCGACGTAGTAACCATGGGCGCCGGCTGGACCGCAGCCATCATCGCCTGGAAGCTCACCAACGCCGGTCGCAGCGTCGTTTCCCTCGAACAGGGCCCCACCCGCTACGCCGATCCCGACTTCGCCTGGAATCACGACAGCCTGCGCTACTCGGTCCGCAAGGCGATGATGCAGAACATCAGCGAGGAGACCTGGACCTGGCGGCCCGACAGCCGCTCCCCCTCACTGCCGATGAGGCGCTTCGGCGCCTTCCATCCAGGTCAGGGGGTAGGGGGATCCGCGGCTCACTGGTCCGCGATGCTCTGGCGCTTCACCCCGTACGACTTCAACTACCGCTCCTACTACGTCGAGCGGTACGGCGAGGAGAAGCTGCCGGAGGGGAGCACGGTAAGGGATTGGCCGGTCAGCTACGAGGAACTGGAGCCTTACTACGACGCCTTCGAGTACGACATCGGCGCCTCGGGCAGGTCCGGCAATCTGCGCGGTGAGCTTATACCGGGCGGCAACCCGTTCGAGGGCCCTCGCAGCCGGCCCTTCCCCAATCCTCCGCTGGATTCGACCATCCCTTCCTACATCTTCGCCGACGCCGCCCGCGGCCTCGGATACCACCCCTTCCCGCAACCCTCGGGGATCCTGTCGCGGGCTTACACCGACCCGTTCGGTCGGACCCGGAGCAGCTGTCTCTACTGCGGTTTCTGCACCCGCTTCGGCTGCGAAGTCGACGCCAAGTCGACCGGCATCACCACGCATACCCCGTTGGCCCTCCAGAGCGGCCGTTACCGTATCAGGGCCCATGCCAAGGTCATCGGGGTCGAAACGAACGACCAAGGGTTGGCGACCGGGCTGACCTACGTGGACCAGCTCACCGGCGAGGAGCATTTCCAGCCGGCCGAAGTGGTGGTCCTCGCGGGCTACACGCTGAGCAACGTGCGGATGCTGCTGCTCTCCCGCTCCCGCGAGCATCCGGACGGGATCGGCAACGACCGCGGCCAGTTGGGCATGAACTGCACCCACCAGATCTGGGACAGCCCCGCTACCGGTGTCTTCGAGGGCCGTCGTTTCAACCTCTACATGGGCAACACCTCGACGCTCCAGGTCATCTACGACTTCTACGGCAACGCCATAGACCACGGCGAGGTCGACTTCATCGGCGGCTCCTCGGCCTTCTCTACGATCGGTGAGCGGGAACCGGTCACTTCGGTGGGAGGGATGCCGGTCACCGGTGGCAAGCGGTGGGGGCGTGAGTGGAAGGAGGCCATGAGGCGCAACTGGGACTCGTACGTGCCGGTGACCATCCAGGGCGAAAGTCCCGCCTACCGCTGGTTCTATTACGACCTCGACCCGAACTACAAGGACGTCTACGGTCAGCCTCTCCTGCGCTACACCTTCGATTGGACCGACAACGAGCGCAACCTCTACCGCTTCATGCGCGATCGCACAGCCCAGATCCTGCGGGAGATGGGTCCGACCAGCAGCAGCACCAAAGATGAGATGCCCGACTACAACATCCACACCTACAACAGCACCCACATGACCGGCGGAGCGATCATGGGGCGAGATCCTGGCGATTCGGTGACCAACAAGTACGGGCAGGTCTGGGACACGCCGAACGTTTTCGTTACCGGGGCGGCTCTATACCCGCAGAACCCGGCCGCCAATCCCACCGGCACCCTGGCCGCGCTCGCCTATATGACAGGTGACGCGATGAGCCGACGCTACTTCGACGATCCGGCCGAGCTGCTGACTTAGATGCGCGTGCAGCACGCGCGCTGCATCAATGGGCAACGGGAACACAGGCCACTGTGGACGAGCGACCTACCTCTCATGATCAGGTCATCTACCGCGTCATCCAACGTGCACTACAGCAAGGAGGCGGTCTATGAGCACGATAGTCGGCATGTTCGACGATCAGAAAGCAGCGCAGAAGGCGGTGACGGGACTCGACGCCCTTGGCCTGGAGGAGGGGAGCATCCACGTCCTGAGCCGCGGGGAGCTGGAGCGGGACGGGTCGCTGATCGGCGACCTGGCGAGGGCGTTCCGGGCAGGCAACGGCGCCGTCTCGAGTGAACTGATGCGCCTGGGGCTGGACCGCGAGGAGGCCGAGTTCTACGAAGAGGAGCTCGACGAGGAGAGCCTGCTGGTGGTCGTTCGAGCCGACGGCGAGAACGGCGACCGGGCCATGAGCGTCATGCAGGAGGCCAACGCGGCGTTCAAGGAGAGTTGAGCGGCGCAGGGGGAGTCCTGCCACCTACCCGGCGATCGATCCCCAGCGGGGCTCGCATATGACGCGGCGCTGGCCGCTGACAGCCTCCTACGGCTATAGCCCAGCCTCAGACGGCTATCACCGCCTCGCACGGATTGTGGTCCGAGGCGAGGCTGTAGTCTGCGATCACCCGGGCCTCTACCGCCTTCGCCGCTCCGTTTACGAAGATGTAGTCGATGGTGCGGGCGAGGAAATCGTGCCCGTGCATCTCGGGGTCACCCGAGGGGAAGGTGACACGCTCGGTTTCAGGCACGTGAGCGAGTACGTCATGGAGCGATTCGGCCAGTAGCCGCACCTCAGGCGAGTCGGGATGTGCGTTCAGATCGCCCGCCAGTGCCACAGGCCTGCCGCCCATCTCCTGTACCCTCTCGAGGAGTTGACGCGCCTGTCGGGCCCGCTGCTCCTCGGTGAGGCCGAGGTGAGTCACCATGACCGTAAGCGCTTCGCCCTTACCGTTCGCCTCGACAGTGGCAGAGAGGACGACGCGCGGCTCGCGAGCGCCGTGCCCCACCCCCTCCCCGTGCGGCACCCAGAGGTGGTCTACCTTCGGCCCGACCAGCGGGAGGTCGCTCACCAGTCCGACACCGTACTCGCCGCCGCCATCCCACGGGGTAGCGGCGCCGAAGCAGTGGTAGGGCATCTCGAGGCGGGCTGCAAGCCACGCGGTCTGATCCTCGTTACGCGCCCGGCGGGTCCCGCGGTCGACTTCCTGGAGGGCCACGACGTCCGGATCGGCCTCCTCGAGCACCCTGGCCACCGCCTCGAGCCCGTCCGGGTGGTAGAGGCCCGACTTGATGTTGTAGGTGACGAGCCTAAGTTGCACCTGAGGCCCGCTCAGACGACCGCCTCGTCGCGGCTATCCACCCTCTCGCCATGCAGCCTGTCGACCAGGTACTCGGCCACCATCCGCCACCAGCGCTCCCCCGCCTCGCGGGACGCGGGGCCGTGGCCACTCTCGTCGTCTACGTAGTATTCGACCTCCCGGCCGAGAGTGCGCAGGCGTTCGACCATCTGGTCGCTCTCTGCCTTCACCACTCGCTGATCGTTAGCCCCCTGGATGATCAGCATCGGTACCCGGATGTCGTCGACGTAGGTTATCGGTGAACGCTCGACCAACATCTCCCGGTCCTCCACGGCGTCACCCACCCAGGCCTTGAGCATCTGCTTCCAGTGCGGTGGGACGCTGTCCACGAAGGTGATGAGGTTGGACGGTCCGACCACGTCGACGCCCACAGACCAGTACTCGGGGAGGCGGCTCACGGCCGAGAGTGTGGCGAAGCCACCGAACGAACCGCCGAAGACGGCAAGCCGTTCCGGGTCGACCCAGTGGAGCGAGCGGAGGTACTCGGCGGCATGGCGGATGTCCTGCAGTTCGGCCCCTCCCCAGTCGCGGTGTATGAGCTTCTGGTAGCTGGCCCCGTAACCGGTGGAGCCCCTGATGTTCGGGGCCAGCACCCCTATGCCTCTGCTCAACAGGAACTGGTAGAGGCCGGAGTAGATGTACTGCGGCCGCTCCTGCGCTTCGGGTCCGCCATGGATGGAGAGCACCATCGGGAAGGGACCGTCGCCCTTCGGTCGGAAGAGCCAGGCTGGGATCTCACGGTCGAAGGAGGGGTAGCTGATGAGTTCGGGTTCGACCAGGTACTCCGCCGGGACTCCCCCCAGCATGCTCTGCTCCAGCTTCCGCACGCTCCCGCTCTCCAGGTCCACCTCGTATATGTTCGTGGCCTCGGTGGCGCGGGCGAACGACATCACCAGGCGCCTTTCGTTCGGGTGGAGCGAGACGGAACCAACCACCCCCAGCGGGAGCTCGGGAGCCGGCAACTCCTTGCCCTCACCCAGCGAGTACGCCTGCAACCTGCTGGCCCCGTCGACGTTCATCACGGCGACGGTGGTGCGGCCATCCTTGGCCAGGTCGAACAGTTCCAGGTCGTGGTCGGGTGCGTGAGCGAAGCCCCACTTGCCCCCCTCGAGCGAGTAGAAGGCGAGGCCCGCGTACTCCCGTCCATGGTTGGTCAGCAGGTAGAAGCCGCTGCTGTCGCGCGCCCAGGCGCACGGCTGGAAGGTCGCCTCTCCCTCATGGGGGGTGGCCAGGGTGCGCTCACGGGATTCCAGGTCGAGAACGTAGATGTTCTGGTCGGTATTGCTGATGATCTCGAGGATAAGGAGATAACGACCATCGGGCGAGACGAGGGTCCCGTAGTAGAGCCCTCCGGTCATCAGCCTCTCCGTCTCGCCGGTTTCGACGTCGAGTAGCTGAGGGTCCATCTGGGTCGGTTCGCGGTCGTTGCCGGTGATGACCACCCGTTCGCCGTCGGGGGTCCAGTCGACGAGCGTGTACTGCACGCTCGGAGCATCGGTGAGCTGCCGGGGCCAACCGCCACCGGCCTCCACCACGAACACCTGGTGCATCTCGTCGCCGTGCAGGTCGCTCGTGAAGGCGATCCTGGAGCCGTCGGGCGACCAGCTGAAGTCGGTGACCCGGCGATGACTGAAGCTGGTGAGCTGGCTGGCGAAACCGCCACCGGCGGGCATCGTCCACAGGTTCGTGTAGCCGGTCGTGTTGGCGATGTAAGCGATGCGGGATCCGTCAGGCGAATATTTGGGGGCGCCCAAGATACGGACTGCGGAGAACTGCTCGAAGGTGGGTAGAGGCATCATCGTTCCTTCCGAAAGGCTCGCGGCGGGACAGGCAGGGGCCAGTCTAATGTAGCGGACGCGCGAGCTGATATGCCGCGATCCGGAGTGCGGGCCAGAATCGGTACCTCAGCGCATCTCCACGTACTTCTTGGTCTCCTTGGTCACGCTCACGTTCGTGCGTTTGTAGGGCGCAACCGGATCGAGGATGTTGCGGCACTGTGGGTTGACGCAGCCGGGGCAGCGAAGCCCGTACTGCTTCGAGCAGGCCTCCCCGCTCGCCAGGTGCTCAGCGACGACCTCCGCCAGGGCCTCCTGGAACAGGGGCATCCCGTTGAAGGCCGGCGCCCGCTTGTAGTTGCTGATGCCCACCTCGTGCGCCAGCTCACCGTACTCGATATCGAGCTCGTGAAGCGTCTCTATGTGATCGCTCGTGAACGCGATGCCCACGATGAGGACGTTGCGCCGCTTCTTCTCGCCGAGCTGCTCGATGACCGACTCGGTCGACGGTCCGAGCCACGGCACGGGGCCGACCTCGGACTGATAGCTGAGAAGGTACTCGTGCGAGAAATCCAGCCGCTTCATCACCTCGTGGACGCTGGCGCCCACCTCCTGAGGATAGGCGTCGCCGCGATTGATCACCGACATGGGCAGCGAGTGCGCACTGAAGACGATGAGCACATCGTCGCGGTCCTCGTCCGAGAACTGCGCCAGGCCCTGCTTCACGGTCTCGGCCATCGCTTCGATGAACCTCGGATGAGTGGGCCAGCGGTCGATGACGCTCCATTCGAACGCGTTCTGCAATCCCAGCCGACGTGCTGCGCGCCAAAGCTCGTTGAGTGAACTCCCGGTGGTAGCACAGGAGAACTGCGGGTACTGCGTGAACGCCACCGCTCGTTTCACCCCGTCTTCAGCCATAGCCTGCAGGGCGTCCTCGCTCTTCGGCTGAACGTAGCGGAAGGCGACGTAGAACTTGTGGGGCGCGGTCGCCGGAGACAGGAGGTCGAGGCGCTCGCACATGCCCCGGCCCTGCTCCTCCGTCCACCTGAGGATCGGGGAGCCACCCCCGATGTCCTGGTAGTTCTTCTGCACGCCCTTCGTGCGCCGCCGGGCGATGAACGGCCCCAGCTGATCCTGCATGGGCAGTTGGATGATCTCGCGATCGGCGAACAGTTCGAGGAGGAACGGTTGCACCTCGTCCAGGTCCTTCGGACCCCCCAGGTTCATCATCACGATCCCTGTGGGGGTGCGGCCGTTCGCCGAGATATCGCTCGCTGAACTCATGACGGAATCGTACCGCGAGGGCCTCGGGAGTACAGGTGTCGCGAGCTTCGGATGATTCGCACCCCGTTGAGCGACCTTCCGACTCACGAGCCTCCTCGAGACCGGATGACCTGGCCCGTTATCCAGCCGGCCCCTTCGGACATCAGGAAAGTGACCAACCTGGCCGCGTCTTGGGGCAGACCAACCCGTCCCAGCGGAGCGATGAGCGAGCGTTGCTGCTCCGCGGTCATCCAGCCGCTGTCGGTAGGACCGGGGTCGACCGCGTTCACGGTGATCCCCTTGGGGGCGAGCGCCGCAGCGAGGCTCAACGTCAGCGCCTCGAGCCCGCCCTTCGTTGCCGCGTACGCCAACTCGCCGGGCATCGGGGTGATCCCCTGGCCCGACGTCATGTTGACGATCCGCCCCGACCCTCCCTGGAACCTGGCCGCGAACTCGCGAGCCAGCAGCGCCGGCGCGCGAAGGTTCACTCGGTAGTGACGGTCGAGCGTTCCCGCGTCCAGTTGGGCCAACACCGTCCGTTCGGAGTGCGCCGCGTTGTTGACCAGGCCGAGCACCGGGCCCAGCGTCTCGGCCACGTCGAACAACTGCCTCGCCGCATCGGGCTGAGCGAGGTCGCACTCCACGGTTTCCACCGCTACCCCGACGCCGAGCAGCTCCTCGATGTGCCCGCCATCGCCCTGCGGCAGCCCCTGACCTTCGTCGTAGGCGGGCCAGCCGGAAAGCAGCAGGCTCCAGCCGTCCGCCGCGAGGGCCAAGGCGATGGCTGAACCTATCCCACGAGTTCGGCTCACGCCGGTAACTATCGCCACCCGTCCGTTCGGTTCCACGGTCAGACAGTATCGCGCGGCGACGTGCAGGTGCCCGGCGGCCGAGATTCGGTTCCAGCTCCTCCCTAACCGCGACCGGCTTCGCGAACGCCCGCGTCGACCCAGTCCATCGGCTTCAGCAGCTCCAGCAGCTCGGCTTCCGGAGTGCCCGGCTCGGGCTGGTAGTCGAACTGCCAGCGGGCGTAGGGGGGCATGCTCATCAGGATCGCTTCGATGTTCCCCTGGGTTTGCAGTCCGAAGAGCGTGCCCCGGTCGTAGACGAGGTTGAACTCTACGTAGCGGCCCCGGCGGTAGAGTTGCCACTCGCGCTCCCGTTCGCCGTACGGCATCTCCATCCGGCGCTCGACTATCGGCAGGTAGGCGGGCAGGAGGGTCTTCAAACCGTCTTCGGTGAAGGCCAGATCGCTCTCGAACGAACCTTCGCCCACCGGCGACAGTTCATCGTAGAAGATCCCGCCCACACCGCGCATCTCGCCTCGATGCCTGATGAAGAAGTAGTCGTCGCAGGTCTCCTTCATCGCCTGGTAGTCGGCCTGCGGGTGGCGCTCGCACAGGTCACGCAGAGATCCGTGGAAGTGAGCTGGGTCCTCCCTGAAGGGGTAGTTGGGCGTCATGTCCGCGCCCCCACCGAACCACCAGATGTCGCTCTCGCGCCCTGCTTCGCCCACCTCGAAATAGCGGAAGTTGGCGTGGAAGGCGGGTACGTATGGGTTCTGGGGGTGCAGGACCAGCGAAACTCCGGTGGCGAAGAAAGGTTTCCCCACGGCCTGCGGATGCTGCCTCGCCAGCGAAGGAGGGACCCTTTCGCCGTGGACAGCGCTGAAGTTGACCCCGGCCTTCTCGAAGACGCGGCCGCCCTCGAGGACGCGTGCGCTGCCGCCTCCTCCGCCGGGTCGTTCCCAGTCGTGGGACCGGAAGGAGCCAAGACCGTCGATGCCCTCGTAGGCCTCGATCAGTCGGCGCTGGCCCTCGCGGAGAACCTCGACGACCTGGTCGCGTCGGCTCACCCGTCGTCCTCGCCGCTGCCCGGACCCGCCGGCTCCACCTCGATGCCGTCGAGGAAGATGGAAGCTCCTACCGGTCTGAGCCCTTCCGGCGCCGGAGCATCTCGCGCGGCCTGGCGGTCGAAGGTCTTCACGGTGTCGATGAGCAGGGTGACCGCTCCAGGATCGGTCTGCGGCAGGATCCCGTGTCCCAGGTTGAAGATGTGGGGGCCGCCGAGGCCCTCGTGGAGGACGCGCTGCGCCTCGGCGACGAGGGTTCTTGGCGGCGCCAGCAGCAGAGACGGATCAAGGTTCCCCTGCAGGACCTTGCCGGGGAGTCGTTCGCGGACGAAGGAGAGCGGCTGCCGCCAGTCAACACTCACCACCTCGGCCGGAAGCTGGGCGATCTCGCCGTAGAGGTGGGCGGCGTCCACGGCCAGGTAGATGCGCGCTACCCGAAGCCCCGCCATGGCCTCCAGCACCCGCTTGTTGTACGGGCGGCCGAACTCGGCGTAGGAGCGGGCGTCGTGAAGTCCAGCCCACGAGTCGAAGAGCTGGACGGCCTGAGCGCCGGCTTCGACCTGGAGGGTGAGGTAGCGGATCGTGACCTCGGTCAGCTTGTCCAGAAGGGCGTGGGCTGCGATCGGCTCCTGCCGCAGGAAGGCGCGGAATTCGGCATAATCCTTGGAGCCGCCTCCCTGCACCATGTAGGTGGCGAGGGTCAGCGGTGCGCCGGCGAAGCCGATGACGGGCACCGGGGACTCCCTGCGTATCAACCGGAGCGCATCGGCGACGAACGGAGCGATCTCCTCCTGAGATGGGATCCGGAGGGACTCCACCTCCTTCGCTGTCCGCACCGGCTGCTCGAAAACCGGCCCCGGCTGGAAGTCGAGGGCAAGGCCCATGGCCGGCAGCGGCGTCATTATGTCGGAGAACAGGATGGCAGCGTCGACGCCGTAGCGCCTGACCGGCTGGAGGGTCACTTCGGCGGCCAGTTCCGGAGTTCGGGCCAGTTGCCAGAAGCTGTGCTTCTCCTTCAGGGCCCGGTACTCGGGCAAGTGACGGCCGGCCTGCCGCATTATCCAGATTGGAGCGTTCGGGGTGTCGTCGCCGTTGGCGGCGCGCAGGAACAGGCTCAAGGGACAGTCTCCTCTCCATCCGGGGTGAAGCGGTAACCGGCGCCCCAGACGGTGTGAAAGTAGATCGGCGTTTCGGGATCGGGTTCGAAGAGGCGGCGCAGTCTCGTGACCAGCCGCTCCAGCGTCCGGCTGGAGGGGAACGGGTCCTCGCCCCACACCTCGTCGAGGATCTCGTCGCGGCTCACGACCTGGCCCGGTCGGGAGGCGAGCAGTTCGAGGAGCGCCAGCTCCCGCTCACCCAGCAGTTCGCGTCGGCCGTCCGCCAGCTGGGCCGTCCAGGCGCGGAAGTCGACTCGATGACCGCCGAAGGCGAGTTCGGAGCCTGCCGGCGCACCCCAGCCCTTCCGCTTGAGCAGGTTGCTCACCCTCAGCAGGAACTCGGGTAGATGGAACGGTTTGGGCAGATAATCATCGCCGCCGGCCTGCAGCCCCCGAACGCGGTCGTCGGGAAGGCCGCGGGCCGAGAGGAAGAGGACCGGTGTGGCGTCACCCTCCTGTCGCATCGTCTCGCACAGCTCGTAGCCGTTCATGCCTGGCAGCATCACGTCCAGGACGACCAAGTCCGGTTTGTCGGCCCGCCAAGAACGCCTTCCCGAGGTGCCGTCCCGGGCCACCTCGACCCGGTAGCCCTCGTCCACGAGGTTGTCGGCCAGGACCTCGGCGAGGGTGGACTCGTCCTCGACGATGAGGACCGTGGGCCGTTCCGCGGCGGGCGCGGCTGTCTCCCTGGCCGCCGTCACCCCGCGCCCTCCGCTCCCCGCAGCGGAGCCCCGGCAGCTGCCTGCCTGAGCGGAAGGACCACCGTGAAACGCGAGCCTCCCTGGTCTCGGTTCTCGCAGCGCACCCAACCGTTCATGGCCTCGACCGTGCTCCTCACAAGGTGCAACCCCAGCCCCATTCCCGGCGCCTCGCGGGTCATCTCATCACCCGAGCGGTAGAAACGTTCGAAGATCCGGCTGCGCTCCCCTTCGGGGATGCCTACCCCCCGGTCCTCCACGTGCAGCAGCGCCAGATCGGCCTCGTTCTCGACCCGCACCGTCACCTGCTTCACGTCTCCCGGGGTGTACTTCACAGCGTTGTCGAGGAGGTTCCCCAGGGCGATTGCGAAAGCGTTCTCGTCGAGCGAAACGGAGACGGGTTCCGGGGGCAGCTCGAGGGTGACGACCGCCCCCCGCGCTTCCAGGCTGGGCCGCAGGTGCTCGACCTGCTGCCTCACGAGCCGGTTGAGGTCGTGAGGGGCGAGCGGCGCCGGCACGTTCGCCTGTTCCAGTCGGGCACTGGCCAGAACCTGTTCGGAGGTCTGCTCGAGCCGGGTGATCTCGGCCGCCATCCGCTGCAGGTAGTTCCTGGACTTCTCCTGGTTGAGCGGCCTCATCAGCG
Organism: Trueperaceae bacterium; assembly: GCA_036381595.1. Taxonomy (NCBI): domain Bacteria; kingdom Thermotogati; phylum Deinococcota; class Deinococci; order Trueperales; family Trueperaceae; species Trueperaceae bacterium. The sequence goes on from DASVCN010000041.1 coordinate 153,461, forward strand.
CCGTTTCCACCAGCAGCCGCAGAGTGCTGAGGGGGGTCTTGAACTCGTGGGTGACAGCCGACATGAAGTTCTGCTGGCGGCGCTTGAGCTCACGCTCGTTGCGCAGCGTGGAAGCGATGAAGATGAGGCTCGCCAGGACGGTGAGCACGAAGAAGGGAACCTCGTAGGCGAACATCCTCAGGTAGCCACGCTGCTGGCCGACGAATCGGTCTCGCACCTGGCTGTCGATGGTGAAGCGGCCGTCCTCGCCAAGGGCCAGGTGCGGATACCGCTCGAGCAGCACATCGGCGGCTACGCTTCCGGCTGCCAGAGCCTCGTTCGCCGTCTCCAGGTCGCGTTGCCAATCCTCCAGTCGGTACTCCGTGACGTTGGACAGGTACCGTTCCTGGAACAGGACCCACCAACCGACCTGGGCCAGCACGAACAGGATTATGACGGTGAACGCTATCCGAGTGCCCAGTTGCGAGGCCGGGGTCCGCTGTCTCTTCCCACGCGACGACTTCGCCGACACCAGGCCTAGATCCACCCCTTCTCGAGCGCCTCGACCGCGTAGTAGCTCAGTATCAGGTCGGCGCCGGCGCGGCGGATCGCCAGCAGGCTCTCGTTCACCGCGCCTCTCTCGTCGAGCGCCCCGGCCGCGGCCGCCGCCTTGAGCATGGCGTACTCGCCCGACACCTGGTAGGCGACAAGCGGCAGGTTGGTCTGAGGCCGCAGCCGCGCGAGGACGTCGAGGTAGGGGAGCGCCGGTTTGACCATCAGCATGTCGGCCCCCTCCCGTTCGTCCAGGCTCGCCTCGCGAAGCGCCTCGCGGGCGTTGGCCGGGTCCATCTGGTAGGTACGTCGGTCTTTCGGCGCCCTGTCGTCCCCCTTGGGGGCCGAGCCGGCGGCGTCGCGGAAGGGACCGTAGAAGGCCGACGCGTACTTGACCGCGTAGGAGAGGATGCCGACCTGCTCGTGACCGGCGGCGTCGAGGGCCCCCCGGATGGCGCCGACCCGGCCGTCCATCATGTCGGAAGGGGAGACGATGTCGGCACCGGCCTCGGCGTGGGTAAGCGCCATGCTCGCCAGACGAGCCAGGCTCGAGTCGTTGTCGACGACCACCCCGCGCGAAGTGTTGGCGAGCAAGCCGCAGTGACCGTGATCGGTGTAACCGCAGAGGCAGACGTCGGTGATCAGAACCAGGTCGCTGCCGAACTCGCGCCGCGCCGCCCGCAGCGCCGAGGCCACCGGCCCCTCCGGGTCGTCGGCACGGTCCGCTCCGGGACCCTTGTCGCGCGCGGCCACCACGCCGAAGAGCACCGCCGAACGGACGCCCAGGCGCAGCGCCCGTTCAAGTTCCGGCAGGAGCCGGTCGGCCGAGAGTCGTGAGACGCCGGGAAGCGAAGCGATCGGTTGCACCTCGTCCTTGCCCGGCACCACGAAGTAGGGCATCACCAACTGCTCGGGCGCCAACCTGGTCTCGCTGACCAGGGAACGCAGCGCCGCCCCACTCCGCAGCCGCCGGGGCCGCTCCAGAGGGCGGGGCAACCCCTCGGTAGCGGAGGGACCGCGTTCGCGATCGGTTCGATCTTCGATCATGCCAGCACCCTTTCCAAGGCAGCCAGGGTTGCCTGAGCCGTAGGCTCCTGAGCCTCCTCGCAGCGCCAGCCGCGTGAGCGGACGGCAGCGGAAGTCGTCTCTCCCAGGGTAACGAGTCGGGAGCGGCTGCCGACTTCGGTGGGCAACGCCTCGACGGCGCTCGGGCTGGCCAGCACCAGCGCGTCGGCACCGTCCCCCCGCCACGGCTGCGGGCGGGTGTCATAGACGACGAGGGGCCGCGTGGCGAAACCCGCCTCGCCCAGCTCCTGCTCGAGCGTTTCCAGCGCCCTGTTGCCGCGCGGGAGGCCGACCGGGCCTCGGGCCAGAGGGTGCGCCAGGAACGCGTGGGCGAGCCCTCGCGCGTTGTTGGGGGTGGCGACGAACGTGACCATGGCACCGACTTCCTGCAGAGCTGCGGCCGTGGCCGGTCCTACCGCCCCGATGAGCGGTCCCTCGGCGAAGCCGCCGAGTTCCTCGATCGCTTCGACCGTGCTGCGGCTGGTGATGAGTAGCCAGGGGAGCGACATGAGTGTCGCGGCGGCGGCCGCCGTCCGCTCGTCGGTGCGGGGAACAGTCTCCACCAGAGGGCTCCTGACGACCTCGAAACCGCGCTCCTCGAGGAGGGCCGCGAGGTCGTCGAGCCGGCCCGCCGAGTGAGTGAGGGCGACTCTCGGTCGCTTCACGAGTTGCCCCTCAGGACCGCCGGGTCGGGTCGGCCGAGCGCTTCGAAGGCCAGCATGGCCGCTCCTTCGGAGGAGGCGTGCTCGACGAGGACGCCCTGCCCCTCGTACCAGGCGCGCAGTCGCACGAGCTCGCCGTCGAGCTGGGCGTGAGCGCCCAGGGCGAGTTGGCAGCCTCCCTGCAGCATCGCCATCAGCCCGCGCTCGGCTGAAATCGCTCGGTGATCTCGGACGTTGTGGAGGTCGGTGAGGACGGCGGCCAGCTCGAAGTCCCCGCGGCGGATCTCGAGCGCGAGCGCACCCTGGGCTGGCGCGGGGACGAGGAGTGCGGGATCGAGGGTGTATACCTCGAGGCCCCCCAGGTCGAGAGCGAGCCGTCCGAGTCCGGCAGCGGCCAGGATGATCGCTTCGTAGTCGCCGCTGCGCAGCTTGCCTACCCGGGTCGGCACGTTCCCTCGCAGGTCGTCGAGTTCCAGGTCGGGCCGCAGCGCCGCCAGCTGCTTCCGGCGCCTGACCGCGCTGGTGCCCACCCGCGAGCCGTTGCGCAACGGCAGGGCCGCGGGCCGTTCGTCGTAGGCGCCCGGTAGCGCGAGGAGCACGTCGCGCGGGTCGGCCCTTTCGGGAACGGCCGCGATCTCGAGACCGGGCGCGCTCTCAGAGGGGAGGTCTTTGTGGGAGTGCACCGCGAGGTCCGCGTCACCCGCCAGGACCGCATCCTGCACCGCCTTGGTGAAGAAGCCCTGGCCCTCCATCCGTTCGAACGGTCGGCTGTCGATGTCGCCCTGCGTCACCACAGGGACCAGTTCGGCTCGGTGCCCGAGCTCGCCCAGCCGGGAGCGCACGTACTCGGCCTGCCACAGGGCCAGGGCGCTCCCGCGGGTGGCGATGCGGATCGTTCCACCACTCCAGCCGCTCATTCCACCGCCCCCCGTCCTTCCTCCTCGTCGAGCAGGCCCGCCTCCCACAGGAACGTCTTGGCCGCTTCCAGTCCGTGCTCCCGCGCGACGGCGCGCAGCCCCTTGACCGGCACGTGCGCGAACTTGTGGGCCAGGCGCCTCGCCTCGTCATCGGGCAAGCGCTCGCCGATCGTCTGCAGGTACAGCTCCCGCAACCGCTTTATCGCGGGCCCCAACTGCCTCTCGGCCCACTCGTCGATCGCACGCTCGAGCTCGTCGCGTACGAGCTTCTCGGCCTCGGCCAGACGGCCCCCCAGCTCTTCGCGCCGGCGCGCGCCCGCCAACTGCAGCGTGTCGACGTCCAGCACGCGGATGCTCCTGGCTGCCGCCGCCTCCCGATCGACGTTGCGCGGGATTCCCATGTCGATCGCCAAGCGCAAGCCGGGCATCCTCGCAAGGGTCTCGCGGCCCAGCAACTTGCCCACGGGAGTGGCGGTGACGACGGCGGTGACGTCGGGCGGAGCCTCGATGAACCTGTCCAGGGTGGCGTGTTCCCCCCCCAGATGGCGCGCCAGCTGGCGAGCCCGCTCCTCGGAACGATTCACTACCAGCAGCCTCACCCCATCGAGAGCAGCGATCGTCTTGGCCGCTAGCGTGCCCATCTCGCCGGCGCCCAGCACGGCCACGAGGTCTCCGGGTGCGAGGGTCCTCTCCAGCTCGGGCCTGGCCAGCGAGAAGAGCGAGGTGTTCATGGGGGCCAGGGCAACCTCTCGCCTCACCCTCTTGGCGATCCTCAGCGCGGCGTCGAAGGCGTAGGCGGTGGTGGCGCCAGTAGTGCCCTGGCGCTGAGCCTGAGCGTACGCTTCGCGCACCTGGCGCATTATCTGGTCTTCGCCCGGGTTCAGCGAATCGAGCGAGGCGGCGATACGGATGAGCTGCTCGAGCGCGGCGTCACCCAGGTAGGCGTAAGGCCTTCGCTCCACCCCTGCGGGGGTCAGCCGGGTTCTCGCCTCCTCGGCCGAGAGGCCTTCGGGAAGGGCCAGGACAACGTCCCAGCGGTTGCAGGTAACGATCGGCACGAACTCGGAGAGGCCGAGTGAGTTGAGGCTTCCCTGTGCGTCGTCGCCGAACGCGCTCTGCCACGCCTCGAGCGCGCTGGCGCCGCCGCGCCTGTGGGATACGCCGATAAGGGCAAGTCGTTCCACCGAATCCTCATCTTAGTTCGTCCGTGGCAGGGCAAATGTCTCGAGTGCCGGCAAGGGTCGCTTCCAGTCCCCGGGTCAGAGCCACCCCTTCTCCCTGGCGATGCGGGCAGCGTCCACCCGGTTGGCTGCGCCGAGCTTGGATATCGCCTCGGAGAGGTAGTTCCGAACGGTGCCGTCGCTCAGGTGCAGGGAGCGGGCGATCTCGGCGCTGCTCCGCCCCGCCCCGGCCAGCCGCAGCACCTGTCGCTCCCGATCGCTGAGCGGGTCCTGCTCGCCCCACGCCTCGGCGGCCAGTTCCGGGTCCACGGCGCGGCCCCCGGCGTGAACGCGTCGTATCGCCTCGGCCAGCTTCGCCGCCGGGGAGTCCTTGAGCAGATAGCCGGAGGCGCCGGCGTCGAGCGCCCTGCGCAGGTAGCCGCCGCGGGCGAAGGTGGTGAGGATGATGACGCGGGTTCCGGAGAGGCCTTTCACCTTGGTCGCCAGCTCGAGGCCACTGAGCTCGGGCATCTCGATGTCGGTGAGGAGGATGTCGGGCTGCAGGCGCTCGACCGCCTCGAGCGCCTGGGCGCCATCGCCGGCCTGCGCGACTACCTCGATGTCGCTCTCCAGCTCCAGCAGCGCCGCCAACGCGCCCAGGACCATCCCCTGGTCCTCCGCGATCACGACCCGGATCATCCGGTCGGCTCCGCCTCGCGGCTCTCGAGGGGTCTCGTGGACGGCTGCTCGCTGGGCAGGGTCACGACGAGCCTCGTCCCCACTCCCGGTCCGGAACCGTGCTCGACACTGCCGCCCAACGACTCGACCCGCTCATGCATCCCCGTCAGGCCGGACCCTTCCGGCTCCTGCATCCCCCTGCCGTCGTCCTCGACCGTCAGCCTGACGATCCCGCCCTCTGCCGACAGCGTCACCTGGCAGCTGCTGGCGGCCGAATGGCGGACGACATTGGTGGCCCCTTCGCGCAGCGCCAGCACCAGCACGCCCTCGGCGACCGGAGGGAGCTCCACCGGCTCGAGGCTGCTCACGAACCGGATGCCGGCCGCCTCGAGTGCCGATTCGACGCTCGCCAGTTCCGCGCGGATGCCCCGGGACCGGTAGCCGCGCACCGCAGCCCGCACCTCGGCGAGTGCCTGGCGTGAGATGTCCTCCACGTCGCGCATCTCCCTGACGGCGAGCTCCAGATCGCGTTCGACCAGCCGTGAGGCGAGCTCGGCCTTGAGGGTGATGGTGGAGAGGGTGTGCCCCAGGAGGTCGTGAAGGTCCCGCGCGATCCTCTCCCGCTCGGCGATCTTGGCGAGGTTCTCGATCTCCTCCTGGGCGCGCCGCAACTTGGAGTTCGCTCGCTCCCGCTGCGCTTCGAAGATGTTGACGGTGCCGATGAGCACGACCATCAGCGAGACCGGCACCAGGTAGAAGAGGGTGTACGGCCAGGGGATACCCGAGTAGAGGGCAGAGAAGGGCACCAGCAGGAGGATGCCCACGATCAGGCCCGCGGCCCGGCGCGGCGGCAGGGCGAAACCGACGGCAGCTGAGGCGTAGATGAAGAAGCTCCCCGCCCCGGAGTTGAGCGGCACGAAGAGGAGCCCGAGGAGGCTCATGACGGCGATGCTGAGGAGCCGACCGCGCCTCCCGCTCGTCCAACTGTAGAAATAGACGGGCAGGAAGATCGCGATCATCAGCGGCACCAGTGCCCAGTCGAGCCAGGTCGCCTGCGGATCGAAGATCGGCTGCGAGAAGAGGAAGAGCAGCCAGATCAGGTAGATGTAGGCCACGGGCGCCGCCCGGGGGAGGTCGAGTCGAGGCATCGACATCGATTATCTCCGGCCTGGCTCGGGGAAGCCAGCCGACGGCTCCCCCGAGCGGAGGCGAGGAGGATCAGTGCTCACCCGAACGTCCGGCCCTCGTCACGGCGGTAACCGACGAGCGCCACCGCAAGGAAAAGGAGGGTGTAGCCGGCCAGTACCGCGAGGTGCAGGAGCGGATCACCGCCCCGGTCTGCTCCGATGGTGCCGAGGGCGAGTTGGGAGTAGTGGTAGGGGGGCAGGAGGGGGGCGAACTGGCGGATGGCCTGGGGCAGAACGTCTATCGGGATCCACAGGCCGGAGACGAAGGCCATCGGCAGGTAGACGAGGTTCAGGACGGCCGGGGCCGAGTTCGGACCCAGCAGGTAGCCGAACGCGAGGCCCATCATCGAGAACGGCAAAGCTCCGGCGAGGAGGGTGAGGAAGAGCTGCAGCCAGCCTAGAACGGGCAGCCGGACTCCGCCGACGAGGGCGCCGAGGGAGAAGAGCATCGTGATCACGAGGCCGCTGAAGAGCAGCGCCATCGCCAGCTTCGCCGCGAAGTAGACGAGGGGCGGCATCGGCGAGGCCCGTTTGAGCAGCATCCAGCCCTGACCCCGCTCCACCGCGACCGCCACCCCGAAGCCGAAGAGGGCGCAACCGATCACGCCGAAAGCCCCGTAGGTGGCGAGCATGTAGGTGGTGAGCGACACGCCGGCGGTGTACTGACCGGCGAACGTCAGGCCGAAGATCACGTAGAACATGGCGGGGAAGACGAGGGTCGAGAGCGAGTACACCGGCAAGCGCCAGAGCTTGAGGAACTCGTACTTCGCCTCTTTGAGGAAGGCGAGGGCGCGCCGGCCGCGGCCCTTTCCGCTGTCGGCGACCGGAGACGCCGCCCTGTTCGTTAGTAGGGCCATCAGGCGGCCATCCCTTCATCCCGATCACCGGACACGTCTGTGAGGGCGAGGAACGCATCTTCCAGTGCGGCACGGCCGACCTCTAGCGCGCCCAGTTCAGGGTCCTCGTCCAGCAACCTCCGCACTACTGGTTCGGCCCTCGTGGCAAGGATCTCCAGGGACTCTCCGATCATCCGAGCCGTCGTAACTCCTGGCCACGTCGCCACCGTTCCAGGTTCCACCCGGCTCACGCAGCGGATCCTGGCTCCGGCGGTCCTGCTCTTGATCTCCTCCTTCGTTCCCTGGGCGATCACCCGGCCGGCATCCAGCACGACGGCGCGGTCGGCGAGGGCGTCAGCCTCCTCCAGGTAGTGGGTGGTCAGTAGAACGGAGCGGCCTTCGCCGGTGAACTCCCGTACCTGGCGCCAGAAGGCGCGTCGCGACTCGACATCGAGTCCGACCGTTGGTTCGTCGAGGAAGAGCAGCCGGGGGTTTCCGCAGATGGCCAGCGCGAACAGCAGTCGCTGCCGCTGACCACCCGAGAGCCGGCCGAAGAGGCGTTCCTCGAACCCACCCAGTCCCGCCCTGCCGATGGTTTCCTCGAGAGGAAGCGGCCTCGGGTAGTAACTGGAGAAGAGGTCGACGAGCTCACGTACCCGGAGCGTATCGGGGACGCCGGACGACTGGAGCATGACGCCGACCCGGGCGCTGTTCTCGGGGTCGCGCGGATCGCCTCCGAAGAGCCGGACCCTCCCGACCGTGGGCCGGATGATCCCCAGGAGCAGGCTCACGAGGGTCGTCTTGCCCGCACCGTTAGGGCCCAGCAGGGCGACGACCTCGCCGGCGCCCATCTCGAAGTCGACGTCCGCAAGCGCCCGAACCGGGCCGTACGAGCGGCTCACCGCCGACATCGTGGCCATAGGTTCTGCACCGTCTACTGGTGTGATCGACATGTTTCCTCCTTCTGCCCGAGCATCCCCCACGATGGAGTTCCCGTAACATTGAGGGTCGTCATCAGCTCCGGTTGACAGTTGTCATATTTGCCGCACGCCGCTAGGGCGGCGGCCGGTCGATGAGCAGGGGGAGAGGGTCTATCGCGTTCCAGTCGCACCCGCCCTGGCCGCTAGCGTAGACGCCGAAGTGCAGGTGGGGCGGGGTACCGGCGGCGTTGCCGCTGTTGCCGACGTAACCGGGGACGGTGTCGTCGTCGACCCACTGACCCTCCCTTATGTCGGCGAAGCTGTCGAGATGGGCGTAGTAGTGGCGGTGACCGCCGGCTGCGACCACGATCACGACGTTCCCGCCCCGGCGCTGATCCCCGATCCGGTAGACGAAGCCCGGAGCGGCTGCCAGGACGGGCGTGCCCACGGGCGCGAAGATATCCTGGCCCTCGTGGGCACTGCCGCCGTCGCGGGGACCTCCCCAGGTGTCGGCTACAGATCTCACGCCCACTCAGGGTAGGGGCATCAGCAGGACGGCGTCGGGCTCGGGCGGCACGGCGGCGACGTAGGCGGGGAAGACCTCACGGTAGCGGGCCCGCCGCGCCAGGTCGGGAGCTTCGGCCGGGTTCGTCGCTGTCACGGGTTCCTGGCGCCGTTCCCTCGCGGGGCAGGTGAAGGGAATCTGGGTCACGCCGTCGGGCAGCACCTGGCCCAGGGCAAGGTTGGGCGCTGCCATACAGAGGCAGAGAAGAGCGCCCCGAAGCGATGGCATGCCCAGATAGTAGGGCATCGGGGGGTCGTTCCGTGGTAGCGACCGGTGGTGCCGGATGCGGGGAGCCGCCACTCCTGCCGACGCTCAGCGCTAGAATCTGCCATCTGACGGGAGCACCGCAGTCAGCAGAAGGGATCGTGGGAAGCGATGATCGACTTCGTCGGCACCATTTCAGTGTTCGTCAAGGACCAGGACCGCGCCAAGGCCTTCTACACGGAGAAGCTGGGCTTCGAGCTGAAGGTGGAGGCTCCGCTAGGCCCGGGTTCGAGCGCGAGGTGGATAGCCGTCGCGCCGCCTGCCGGGCAAACGGAACTGATCCTCTACCTGATGGACGAGAACTGGCAGCATTACGCTCAGACGATGGGCAAGACACAGTCGATCACGCTCGCCGTGACCGACATGAAGTCGACGCACGAGGAGCTGCTCGAGCGGGGAGTGAAGTTCCTGCACGACCCCGACCCCCAGCCGTGGGGAACCTACGCGACGATAGAAGACTCCGAAGGCAACAGGTTGATGCTGGTCGAGCAGCGCGGCGGCTGACTACGCCTCCTCGCGAACGACCTCGTGAACGTCCCCGAGACCAGGCTTTCTGTCATTCGGGAGTGCCGATCAGGTGCGAGAGCGCGGGCGTTCAGCCGCTTCGCCCGATGAGCCAGACGAGTTCTTCGGGCGTTTCGATGACGTAGAGGAGGATCGTTCCGCCCTCCATATCTGCGAAGATGTGCCGGGTATGAGTCTCATCGCCTACCGTTCGCTCGCTTCGGCTCTGCTGGAAGTAGCCGGCCAGGGCGAAACTGTTGGTCAGCTGGTGGACTTGAGCCGGGAACAGTCGTGCGGCCACTCCGCGAGCCGTGTAAGCCTCCCAATCGCCGTAAGCGCCGGCGCCCTCGACCTTGGCGAGGAGCGACGGTGGGATCTGACCCATGACCCGGTAGCTGCCAGAGGGCAACCGGATGGCGGGATCGAGTTGTGCCGATGCCGCAGCGACGGTGACGACCTCGGCAAGGAGCTGGGCGCAGGCGGTGCCGCCGACGACGGTCAGGATCAGGGCCGCTGCGAGCGTACGCTGGATGCGCGGGATGGACACTTTCCGGCTTCTCGGCATGGGCAGAGAGTAGAGCAGGACCGGGCTGCGTGGCATGAGGAAGTTCATCCCGGTCGTCCCGACCGGCCTGCACCATCCAGGTGCGCTGGCCGGGGAGGCGGGCTTCCCGAAGGAGGGAGGGGCAAGGCTTGAGAGTCATACCGACACTCGTCCACGGAGTAGTCGACTACGTCGTGGCTGCTCTGCTGTTAGCGGCGCCGTGGCTGCTTGGGTTCTCCCGAGGGGGTGCCGAGACCTGGGTGACCGTCGCTTTCGGCGTCGGCGTACTTCTCTACAGTTCGGTCACCGACTACGAGGTCGGCGTCTGGCGGCGCCTGGCCATGCCGGGCCACCTGGGCCTGGACCTGTTCACAGGAGTGCTGCTCGGACTCTCACCCTGGCTCTTCGCTTTCGCCGACACCATCCGGTGGCCACACCTGGTCATCGGACTCTTCTCGATCGTCGCTTCGCTCACCACCCGCGCCGTTCCTGAAAGCTAGTCGCCGCGTCGTGTTATCAAGTCCGGGGCCACGGGGAGGGCGGGCTGGAGGGAAATGATCGACTACATCTGGCGAACCGTGCTACTGGTCCGCACGACGGACACTTCGCGGGCCTCTACGGGAACGAGATAGTGCTCGTCGAACCGGAAGAGGTCTCTTCATGAACGATCTTCGAGTAAACACCGTCTTCATCCCGGTGAGCGACATGGAGCGATCCCGAGCCTGGTACGAGCGGGTGCTCGGACTGGAGGCGGTAGCCGACTGGGGTGAATACCTCGACATGCGCTTCCTGGCCGGCTCCTCTGAGCAAGCCACTATCACGCTGCACCGGGTCGACGAGGTCCCGCCCCCCGGGACGGACGACTTCAACCTCACTTCCCCGCAGCCGGAGCGAGTGCGGCGAGAGCTGGCGGAGATGGGGGAGCGGGTGACGGAGCCGAAGGCGCTCGGGGAGTTCGTCTACTTCGAACTGCTCGACCCGGACGGTAACGAGATCTCCATAATCGGACGGGCCGCCGGCCGCTGAAACAGCGACGTTGGTGACGTAATATCGCCGCATGCCTAAACGCTTGCGGGTCGCACTCATAGGGGCGGGCCGGATCGGAGCCGGGCACGCCCGTCGGCTGGCATCGATCCCGGACTGTCAGCTCGTCACCGTCGTCGACAACGATATGGAGCGGGCGAGGCAGGTCGCGCAGCCTCTCGGCGCCGGCTTCTCCACCGACTACCGGGAGGTTCTCGCCGACCGCGATGTGGACGCGGTTGCGATCGCGACCCAGGTGGGCAGCCACGTAGAACTGGCGGTGGCGGCTGCCCAAACCGGCAAGCCGTTCTTCGTCGAGAAGCCTCTCGCTCACGATCTCGAGGCAGGGTGGCGGGTGGTCGAAGCGGTGGAACGAACAGGAACTCCAGCCATGGTGGGATTCCATCGGCGTTTCGACCCTCCTTACGTGGAGGCGCGCAAGCGGCTCCGCTCCGGGGAGCTCGGACGCCTCGAGGGGTACCGAGCGGTCGCCCGGGATCCATATCCACCCGCCCTCGAATACCTCATCACCAGTGGCGACCTCCTGGTCGACATGGGCATCCACGACCTCGACTGCGCTCGCTTCCTGGTCGGCGAGGTCGCAGAGGTGAGCGCCATCGGTTCGGCCCTCGCAGTGCCGGAACTGGCACCGCACGGCCTGTTCGACACGGCCGTGGCTACTCTGCGTTTCGAGAACGGGGCAGTAGGCACGCTCGAGGTCGCACTACGCACCGCCTACGGTTACGAGATACGCACCGAAGTGCTCGGTGAGCGCGGCAGGCTCCACCTGGAGATCGACCGCCAGCCCGACCTCCTGGTCTACGACGAGCGGGGCGGCGGCTTCGACCGGCCCCGGAGCTTCGAGGAGCGCTTCGGACCCGCCTATCAGCGCGAACTGGAGGCGTTCGTCTCCAACGTACTCGAGGACGTTCCCCTCGATCCGGCGCCACGCGAGGCGTGGTTGAGCCTGCGGCTCGCACTGGCAGCCCAGCACTCGCTCAAGGGCGGCGAGACGGTGAGGGTCGAGGAGTTCGCTCCCCTGCCCTCGGGCGGCGCCACCTCGCCGGGCAGCACATCCGGCGCGAATCTGAATTGACACCCGCCGGGGACCGTCTTATCCTGCTCCTGTAGCCATAAACGAATACCATCAACGCGTCGGAAAGTAGGGGCCTCGAGTCCCCTGGAGGTAACGATGAAGCGTATTACCCTCGTAGCGGCCATCCTTCTCCTGCTGAGCGGCGCAGCCATGGCGCAGACCCTGAACGTGCTGTGCAGCCCCGACCTGGCCTGGTGCGAAGCGCTGGGACCGGCCTACGAAGAGGCGACCGGCAACGAACTGGAGTTCGTCCGGCTGAGCTCGAGCGAGGCGCTTGCCCGCATCCGTGCCGAAGCCGCCAACCCGGTGTTCGACGTTTGGTTCGGGGGTACCGGCGATCCGCACCTGGTGGCGTTCAACGAGGGCCTCACCGAGTTCTACAAGCCGTCCAGTTGGGACCAGCTCATCCCCAGCCTCACCCGGGCGGTAGGTGAGACCTACATCCCGCTCTACACGGGCGCCATCGGTTTCACCGTGAACGAGGGCGTGCTGGAGGAGGAAGGCCTCGAAGTCCCGCGCTGCTGGGAGGACCTCACCGACCCCGGCTTCAAGAACCTGCTCGCCATGCCCGACCCCAACTCCTCGGGCACCGCCTACACGATCATCGCGACGCTCGTGCAGATCATGGGCGAGGAGCAGGCGTTCGAGTATCTGGCCGCGCTCCACCAGAACATCCAGCAGTACACCCGGTCGGGGAGCGCCCCTGGCCAACTGGCCGGTCGCGGTGATGTCGCGGTCGCGATCCAGTTCATGCACGACGGGGTCAAGTTCGCCCAGGAAGGGTTCCCGGTAACCACCGTCGCTCCATGCGAGGGCACCGGCTACGAGATCGGCGGGCTCAGCCTCATCGCCAATGCGCCTCACCGCGACGCCGCCATCGAGTTCATCGAATGGGCCCTCACGCCCGAGGCGCAGACGATCGCAGCGCAGCAGGGCAACTCGTTCCAGATCCAGTCGAATCAGGCGACCCCGGTACACCCGGCTTCGCCGCAGCTGAGCGAGATCAACCTGATCGACTACGACTTCGAGAAGTACGGCAGCCCCGAGGTGCGCGACAGCCTCGTGCAACGCTGGACGAACGAGATCTTCCCACTGCCCCGCTGAGCACGAACACCTGAGCAGTCGGCGTCCCTTCCCGGAACTACCGGGCGGGGGCGCCTCACGATTTTCGAGGGCTTGCGCTTTCGAGGGAGTCCGCCGCAAACCGACAGGAGCAGCAGTTGGCCGTCAGCACGATCTCCAAGTCACGTTCCCTCACCCGCAGAAGTTCGGCCTGGATCTTCGCGCTAGTCGGCCTCGCAGCCTTCCTTGCGCTACCGTTCGGGCGGCCCGACCGCCCCTTCTTCGATATCGAACCGGCCCTGCGGCCCTGGAACATCGACTCGCCCTGGCTCTGGCTGGTCCCGCTGATGGCCATCGTCGCTCTGGTCGCCTCGTTCGTTCCCGCCGAACCCCCACGCCGCGGCAACGCGCTCGCCGCCGCCGGACTCGTGGGCTTCGTCGCGGGCGTGGGCTGGCTGATCGCCACCGGCGTCCCCTTCGGTTTGGGGGCGCTAATCTCGCTGCCTGCCCTGGTGGTAGTGAGCGGCTACGGACTCAGCCTCTCCGGGCGCATACAGGGCGACCCGTTCATCGCCTCGTGCATCCTCTTCGTGGGTCTGCTGATCGTCCTTCTGATCATCTACCCACTCTTCATGGTGCTGCAGGCGGCCGTCTATATCGATGGCCGCTTCACCTTCGACAAGATCATCGCTACCGTCAACAGCCCGCGCTTCCTGTTCATCAGCAACCCGTACACGGCTCGCAACGAACCGGCTCTGATCGGTTACTTCAGCGCGGGGGGCGCGGCCGCCGGCTTCCTCTGGCCGATACTGCGCAACGCCCGGCTGGCCCGTATCGTTCTGGGTGGCCTGCTGGGAGCCGTTGGCGGCCTTGCGCTGGGTCTCGCGCTCTTCGCTCGCGGAGCGATCGTCACCAGCATGACGCTCGCCGTCGTCGTCGCCACCGTGGCTACGATCCTTGGATTCGGTTTCGCCCTGCTGGGACAACGAACCCGGTCGGGGCTTGTCCGGCGCACCCTGGGAGCGGTCAGCCTCCTCCCGATCATCACTCCACCGTTCATCCTGGCGTTCGCCATGATCTTCCTGCTGGGTCGGCGAGGACTCCTCACCCACGACATCCTCGGGATGTCAAGCAGCTGGATCTTCGGCATGTCGGGAGTTGCGCTGGCGCAGATACTCGCCTTCACGCCGATCGCCTACCTGGTCATCCAGGGCTCGGTCGCCGGCCTCAACGCCGCCCTCGAGGAGGCCTCCACTACCCTCGGCGCGAGCCGTTGGCACACCTTCCGCACGATCACCTGGCCGCTGGTGCGGCCGGCGCTGGCCAACGCCTTCCTGCTCAGCGTCATCGAATCGTTCGCCGACTTCGGCAACCCGCTGATCCTGGGCGGTGACCGCAACTATCTGGCAACCGAGGTGTTCGCCTCCTTCTCGGCCCGCTTCGATCCCGGTGAGGCCGCCGTCTACGGCGTATTCCTGCTGATCATCGTGCTGCTGGTGTTCTACGCGCAGTCCCGGTGGCTCGGGCAGAGCTCGTTCGTAACCGTGACCGGCAAGCCTTCGCGGGGAGGCTTCAGCCCGCTGCCGCGGTTCCTCGAGGGTCTGCTGCTGGCGGGCTTCCTCATCTGGGCCCTCGCGGTCATCGGCCTCTACGCCTCGATCGTCTACGGGTCGTTCGTCAAACTGTGGGGCGTGGACTCGACCATCACGCTGGAGCATTGGCGCGACCTGGGCAATGCCGGTATCCCGGTCTTCCTCTACACCGCGCGGATCGCCGCCATCAGCGCCGTTCCGGCAGCCCTCATCGGCTTCCTCATCGCCTATCTGGTGGTCAGACAGAACTTCTGGGGGCGGAGGTTCCTCGAGTTCGGTTCGATGCTATCGTTCGCCACGCCGGGAACGGTGATGGGCGTCGCCTACATCCTCGCCTTCAACACCGGCCCGTGGCTCCTCACTTCGACGGCCACCATCATCGTGCTGGCGTTCATCTTCCGGAACATGCCGGTCGCCATCCGAGGCGGCGTTGCCGGCCTCGCGCAAGTGGACCCTAGTCTCGAGGAGGCTTCGACGACACTGGGGGCCAGCTCGAGCCGCACCCTGCGAACGATCCTGGTGCCGCTCCTGATCATCCCCCTCATCGGTGGACTCATCTTCGCCTTCGTGCGGGCGATGACCGCCATCAGCCAGGTGATCTTCGTGGTCAGTCCCGGCAACATGCTAACGACCGTGCTGCTGCTCGGCTGGGTCGAGCAGGGTCAGACGGGCCGGGCTGCGGCGATGGGTACTCTCTTGATAGTCTCCATGCTCACGGTGATCCTGCTGCTGATGCTCCTCACCCGCAAACGGGGATTCGCTCCGGGCGAGGTGGTGCCATGACCCCTTCGGACAGAGAGGTGTTCGCATGACGCTCGCCAAGGAAACCGGCGCCGCGCCGGTCGCCCTCGAGGGCGTGACCAAGAAGTTCGGCGCCGACGTGGTCGCGGTCGACGCGCTCGATCTCGCGATCGAGCCCGGTTCCCTCGTCACCCTGTTGGGACCGTCGGGCTGCGGCAAGACGACCACCCTGCGGATGATCGCCGGTCTGGAGCGGGCCACCGGTGGCCGCATCCTCATCGACGGCAGCGACGTCACCCGCCTGCCCGCCAACCTGCGCGACGTGACCATGGTGTTCCAGAGTTACGCGCTGTTCCCCCACATGAACGTCTTCGACAACGTCGCCTATGGGCTACGGGTCGCAGGGGTCTCGGGGTCGGAGCTCGCTCGGCGCGTCGACGAGGCGTTGGAGATGGTGGGCATGCAGGGCCTGGAGAGGCGCTCCTCGGCAGCCCTTTCCGGAGGCCAGCAGCAGCGGGTCGCTCTCGCCCGGGCGCTGGTGATGGAGCCCCGGGTCCTGCTCTTCGACGAGCCGCTCTCGAATCTGGATGCGAAGCTCAGGCGCCGGGTCCGTCAGGACATCCGTGACCTTCAGCAGCGCCTGGGCATAACCAGCGTCTACGTCACTCACGACCAGGAGGAGGCGCTGGCGATAAGCGACGTGATCGTCGTGATGCGGGACGGCAAGGTCCAGCAGACCGGTTCTCCGCATGAGCTCTACACCAGGCCCGCGAACCGGTTCGTCGCCGACTTCATCGGCTCTGCGACCTTCCTGCCCGGCAGCTTCGACGGGGAGTGCGTCACGCTCGCTCAGCACACCTTCCGCCACGCTCAGGAGACGGGGCCCGGGGATGTCACCGTGATGGTCCGACCAGAAGCGGTCCGCGTGTCCGTCGACGGGCCCGGCCTGCCGGCAACGGTCAAGAGCGTCAGCTACCTCGGTCTCGCCACCGACGTGCTGTTCGAAACGCCCGTCGGCGAACTTGCCGCTACGATCAGTGGCGAGGGTAGGCCCGACCTCCGTCGCGGCGATCAGGTCTCGCTCGAATTCCACCCGGCGGGGATCTACCTGCTGCCGGCGGTTCAGGCGTAGCACGGCTTCGAGCGACTCCGGATGGAACCGATACGCCTCCTGGTCGTAGACATAGACGGCTGCCTCGTGGCGGTCGAACACGCTGCCTACGACCTCGGGAATCTCGCCCGAGTGGCGGAGTTGAACCGCTCGAGCCTGACCGACCCAGCCGTGCCGCCACTGACCATCCTCTCGGGGAGGCCCCATCCGTACGTCGACGCGCTGATGCAGGTCCTCGACATCCGGGTGCCCGCCATCTTCGAGAACGGCGCGGGGTTGGCGGTTCGCTCGCCCTACACCGCTCGTTACCGCGCCGAGGTCGAGAGGGGGCGCGTGTCGCTGGCCGTACTGGCGCGCGAGCTGGGGGGTCGGCCGGAACTCACCATCCAACCGGGGAAGAGCGCCTCTCTGACGGTGTTCCCAGTCGATCCCGATGAAGGCATCGAGGGGATCGAGCGGCTGCTCGAGGAGATCGTCGAGCGAGAGGCGCTCGAACTGGTCCTCGACCCGGCGCAGGAGTGCGTCAATGTGCTGGTGCGGGGCGTGGACAAGGGTCTGGGCCTGCGTTGGCTCGCCGACGAGCTGGCGCTTCCGTTGTCTCAGATCGCGGGCATCGGCGACAGCCTGGGCGACCTGGCCTGGCTCGAGCTGTGCGGGTTCTCGTGCGCCCCGGCGAATGCCGTGGAGGCGGTGCAGCTGCGAGTCGACTCGGTTTCGGAGTTCGAGGACGTTCGCGCGGTCGAAGAGCTGTACAGGGCCGTGATCGAGCGGAACCGGAGAGCCACCTCGAGCCTCGCCGAGTAGCCGCGGTCCAGGCGGCTCCCGGCGCTCGTCTTTCGCGACGCTTCCCTAGCCGAACCACTCCTTCAGCACCGGCGCCAACGCCTCGATGTCGACGTCGTGGGTCTGCTCCGGTATCGACAGGAGCCGGCCATCAGGTAGCGCCCCGGCGAGCGCTTTCGCCGGTTCTCTGAGTGTTGGCGGGCTTTTCTCACCGTCTATCACGAGAGTCGGAACGGTGATCCGGGAGGCGTCGGCCATCTCGAACCGTTCGGTGATCCTCAGGTCGTAGACGAGCGTGTGCGCCAGGCCCGCGAGACCGGGCCAGAAGGGCGCGTCGCGCATCCCGGCGACCATCTGCGGCGGCATGCCCACCGCTTCGGTCATGAACAGCGAAGCGGCATCCTCGCGCTTGCCTGCGGATACCAGCCCCGCTACCCGGGTCGCCAGGTCGCCAGCGGGACCTATCCGGATCGGCGGCTCGTACACCGCGAGCTTGGACACCGCCAAGCCGTTCGCCGCGGCAGTGAGGGCGAGGATCGCCCCCGACGAGTGGCCGTAGAGGTGGGCGGTGCCGCCGGCCGCCCAGAAGATTTCCTCGAGGTCCTCCAACTCCCGCTCAATGGCGTACGGCGCTGCGTCCCCGCTATCTCCTCTGCCCCGCCGATCGTAGGTGAACACGGAGAAGTCGCTGCCAAGGAGCCGGGCAAGCGGCATCCCGGAAACCGGAGAGCTGCGGGTGTTGAAGGCGCCGCCCACCAGCACCACCGGCGGACCGTCGCCGCACTGTTCGACTGCGATCACGGTTCCGTCTTTCGATCGTACTCGCCTCATCTGACCTCCGATGCTGGTCGTCACTGGGGTCGGGAGACCGGTGCGGCGCGTGTCGGCCTGAATAGAGGTAGATCCAGTTACCCGGCGTGCGATGAGTGTAGATGCACTCATGTGTAGTGTCAACAGTTGTCGCCGCTGCCCCCGCCGCAGCCTTTCTGGCGACCTGGTCAGGTGTCATATTGGAGGAAAGTCCGGAGGTGCGGTAGATGAAGACTTCGAGGCTGACCGTCGGCCAGGCGATCGTCAGGTTCCTGGCTGCGCAGTTCAGCGAGCGTGACGGGGAGGAGCAGCGGCTCATCCCCGGTTTCTGGGCGATCCTCGGACACGGGAACGTCACCGGCCTGGGTCAGGCGCTGCAGGAGTTGGGCTCGCAGTACGACCTGCCGACCTACCGGCCGCAGAACGAGCAGGCCATGGTGCACGCAGCCGCGGCTTTCGCCAAGCACCGAGACAGGCTGGCGACCTTCGCCTGCACCGCCTCGATAGGCCCCGGCTCGAGCAACATGCTCACCGCCGTCGCGGGCGCGACCATCAACCGGCTCCCGGTGCTGCTCTTCCCCTCCGACTACTTCGCCAACCGGATCCCCGATCCGGTCCTCCAGCAGCTCGAGCATCCTACCGAGCACGACGTGAGCGTCAACGATGCCTTCCGACCCGTATCGCGCTTCTTCACCCGCATCGGTCGAGCCGAGCAGCTGCTCTCGGCCCTCCCCGAAGCGATGCGCGTGCTCACCGACCCGGCCGAGACCGGTGCGGTCACCATCGCCCTGCCCGAGGACGTGCAGACCGAAGCGTACGACTGGCCCGCGGCCTTCTTCGAGCGCCGGGTCTGGCGCGTCAGGCGGCCTCGCTCCGAACGGGAACCGCTCGAACAGGCGGCCCGGCTGCTCGCCGAGTCGCAACGGCCACTTATGGTCGCCGGCGGCGGCGCGATCTATTCAGGAGCGAGCGAGTCGCTCGCACGGTTCTCTTCCGAATTCGGGGTTCCGGTTTGCGAGACACAGGCGGGCAAGGGGGTGATCCCCTGGAACCATCCGATGAACGCGGGACCGGTGGGGGCCAACGGGGGGACGGCGGCGAACAGGTTGGCGCGCGACGCCGACCTCGTCATAGCCCTCGGCACCAGGCTGGGCGACTTCGCGACCGGATCGAAGACAGCCTTCCAGAACCCCGCAGTCCGCTTCGTCTCGGTCAACGTGGCTTCGTTCGACGCCCACAAGCTCCGCTCCCTCCCGCTCGTCGCCGATGCGCGCAGCGCGCTGGAGGACCTGAGCGACCTCCTGAGCGCGAGCGGCTACCGGGGCACCGGCGCCGCCTACCGCGCAGAGCTAGGCGAACTGAAGCGCCAGTGGCAGAGCAGCGTCGACGACCTGCGACGGGTCCGCGAGCCGGCGAAACTCGCGCAGTCGGAGGTCATGGGCCTCGTGAACGATGCCGTGGGCGGCCGTGCGACGGTGGTCTGCGCAGCCGGGAGCATGCCGGGCGACCTCCTCAAGCTGTGGCGACCAGAGGACCCGAAGGCGTACCACCTCGAGTACGGCTACTCCTGCATGGGCTACGAGATCCCAGCCGGCCTGGGCGTCAAACTGGCCGAACCGGAGCGGGAGGTCGTCGTCTTCATCGGCGACGGCTCATATCTGATGATGAACAGCGAGATCGTGACCGCTGTGGCCGAGAGGCTGGACCTCACCGTCGTGCTCGTGGACAACCACGGCTTCCAGTCGATACATGGGCTTCAGCGGGCCTCGGGCACCCCTTCGTTCATCAACGAGCTGCGCTTCCGTGAGCCCGACGGTGAACTCGATGGGCCCTACGTGCCGATCGACTTCGTGCGCCACGCCGAGGCGATGGGCGCCAGAGCCGTACGGGCAGATACCGCCGACGAGCTGAAGCGGGCACTAGCCGCCGAACGGGGCGGGGTGAGGGTGATAGTCGTTCCCGTGGATCCCGAGCGGCGCGTGCCGTCTTTCGAGGGCTGGTGGGACGTTCCGATCGCTCAGGCCACGGAGCAGCAGAGCGTCGAGCGAGCGAGAACCGAGTACGAAGAAGGCCGAAAGAAGCAGCGGGTCTACCGATGAGCCCTCACCGACAGGAGATCAGATGAGCAGCCGTTTCGAAGGCAAGGACCGGTTGGGTTTCGCCGTAATCGGCGCCGGAAGGATCGGCAACCTGCACGCCCGCCACATCGCCGGTGCGGTCGACGGAGCCGCGCTGGTCGCGGTGATGGACGCCGACCAGACTGCAGCCGAGAGGGCCGCGTTCGCAGGCGCATACGCCACCACCGAACTCGAGCGCGTCCTGGCTGACGAGTCGGTCGACGCCGTGCTCATCGCCTCGCCCACCTCGCTCCACGCGCAGCAGCTCATGGCAGCGGCGGCCGCGGGCAAGGCGATCTTCTGCGAGAAGCCGATAGCCCTCGACCTGGGGGAGACGATAGAGGCGATGGACGCGGTCGAGACGGCAGGCCTGCCCTTCCAGATCGGCTTCAACCGGCGTTTCGATCCCGGCTACGCGGAGTTGGCGAGAGCGGTTCGAGCGGGCGAGCTGGGTCGTCCGGAGATGTTCCGCAGCCAGTCTTCCGACCCGGCGCCGCCACCACGGGAGTACGCTGCCACGTCGGGGGGCATCTACCGTGACACGGTCATCCACGACATCGACACGGCACGCTTCGTCGTAGGTGAGATCGAGACCGTCTCGGCGTTGGGCAGGGTGATGGCCGACCCGTACCTGGCCCAGGTGGGAGACATCGACGTGAGCATCCTCAGCCTCGAATTCGCCGGCGATCCGGGACCGATCGGCGTGTTGATGAACCACCGCCGCACCATCTACGGTTACGACCTGAGGGTCGAGGTGCACTGCGAGAAGGGCAAACTGGTCACCGAGGCCGAACGCGCGACGGACGTCTGGCGCTACGATCAGAAGGGGATCCACGGCGACTACATCTTCTACTTCATCGAACGCTTCCGCGACGCCTATCGGCTGGAGGTGCAGGCGTTCGTCGATGCGGTGCGGGAGGGGCGCCCACCGAGCCCGGGAACCAGGGACGCGGTGGAGTCGCTCCGGGTCGCCGTCGCCGCCACCGAGAGCCTCCATACCGGGAAGCCCGTGAGGGTGGCGGAGATTCATAAGAGGCAGGTGCGGTGAACGTGGAACACAAGATCGAGCTGGGCAACGGCGTCCACATCACGCCGGAACGAGCCGGCTGGAAGAGCCTCGAGTTCGGGGTGCAGAGGTATGCCGCCGGCAAGGGCGTCGCACATGAAACCGGCGGGAGCGAGTTGTGCATCGTCTTCCTCTCGGGGGACGCTACCGTAGCGGCCGCTGGCAAGGAGTGGCGCATCGAGGGCCGGAGGGACGTTTTCGCGGGCCTGCCTCATGCCGTGTACGTGCCGCCCGGCGAGCAGTTCGAGCTGAAGGCCGAGACCGACATCGAGGTCGCCCTGGCGTCGGCGCCTGCCGAAGGGAAACTGGCACCGCGCCTCATCACCCCCGATGACGTGAAGGTCGAGATCCGAGGGGGCCACAACGCCACCCGGCAGATAAGCCACGTAATCGATCCCGGCGATGCGGAGCACCTGCTGTGCGTCGAGGTCTACACCCCCTCCGGCAACTGGAGCTCCTACCCGCCCCACAAGCACGACGTGCAGGCGCTGCCCGACGAGGTCGACCTCGAGGAGGTCTACCACTACCGGATCCAGCCGCCCGACGGCTGGGCGCTGCAGCGGCTCTACAACGACGACCGTTCGCTCGACGAGGTGATCATCGCCCAGAATGGTGACACCGTGCTGGTGCGCGAGGGCTATCACCCGGTGGCTGCGGCTCCGGGCTACGACTGCTACTACCTGAACTTCCTCGCCGGCGAGACGCCGCTGTGGGTAGCGCGTGACGAGCCGCAACTCGCCTGGGTGCGTGGCAACTGGGAGGGTTCGGCCGAGAGGTTGCGTCTTCCGCTGGAAGGTTCGGGCAGATGAGCCGACGTGACGCCGTCCTCACCGACGTCGGAGCCGGCGGCAGGGTGGACGAGTGAGCGACCGGTTACAGGTGGGCAACGCTCCCTGCTCTTGGGGCACTATCGAAGGCTTCGAGAAGACGATCCCGTACTCGCAGATGCTCGACGAGCTCACGCAGACCGGCTTCCGCGGCACCGAGCTCGGAGACTACGGCTTCATGCCCACCGATCCCGCGAGGCTGCGCGAGGAGCTCGCCTCCCGCGGGTTGACGATGTTGGGGGCCTATCACGGGGTCTACCTGCGCGACCCGAAGGCGCATCCGGAAGGCGCAGAGAAGGGTGTTGCCATCGCCAGGTTGCTGGCGGCGGTTGCCGACGTTGGCGACCGGAACTGGCGCCCCTTCCTGGTGCTGGCCGACGAACACAGCCGCGACCCGGTTCGCCTCGCGAAAGCCGGCCGGATCACCGAGGAACTCGGCTTGACTGCCGACGACCGGTCGGTATTCGCGCAGGGGGCCCGGGCTTTCGCGGAGAGGGTCGCGGGGGAAACCGGCATCGAAACTGTCTTCCACCCTCACTGCGCCGGCTACGTCGAGACTCCGGACGAGATAGAGCGCTTCTGCGAGCTCAGCGGTCTGGGTATCGTCTTCGATACCGGACACTACCTCTACGGCACCGGTTCCTCTGACGGCAACCTCGTTCTCGACGGGCTCGAGCGCTTCGAGGAGAACCTTCGCTACGTCCATTTCAAGGACCTCGACCCCGGCGTCGCCGATCGGGCGCGAAGGCAGGGGCTCGACTATCGGGCCGCCGTGGGCGAAGGGGTATTCTGCGAGCTCGGAGAGGGCAGCGTGGACTTCGGGGCGGTGCTCGCCTGGTTGCGGGGCCGCGGTTACCAGGGTTGGATAACGGTGGAGCAGGACGTTCTGCCGGGAATGGGCAGCCCCAAGGAGAGCGCCAGGCGGAACCGCGAGTTCCTGCGCTCGTTGGGTCTCTAGACGACAGCACGCCCAGTAGGGCGTGGTGGAGGAGGAAGAGATGGACGCGACTCTAGACAGCACCGAACTGCTCGGCGCGGAACTGCTGAATTACGTAGGCGGCAACTGGAAAAGGTCCTCGGCTGGCGAGTATGGCGAGGTGCGCAATCCGGCCACGGGCGAAACGATCGCCAAGGTACCGATGAGCGCTGCCGAGGAGGTGGACGAGGCGGTCCGGGTGGGGGCCCAAGCCTTCCCCGCATGGCGCGACACCCCGGTGGTGGACCGGATCCAGCACCTATTCCGCCTCAAGGCCCTGCTCGATTCGCACCAGGATGAACTGGCACGGCTCATTACCAACGAGTGCGGCAAGACCTACAAGGAGAGCTTCGGCGAGATGCAACGCGGCATCGAGAACGTCGAGGTCGCCTGCGGCGCGCCGATCCTGATGCAGGGGTACAACAACGAAGACATAGCCTCCGGCATCGACGAACACATGTTCCGCCAGCCGCTGGGCGTGGTGGCGGCCATCACACCGTTTAACTTCCCCGGCATGATCCCCCTCTGGTTCCTCCCCTACGCCGTGGCGACCGGCAACTGCTTCATCCTCAAGCCGAGCGAGAAGGTACCGATGACGACCCAGCTCCTCTACCGGCTCATCGAGGAGGCGGGCTTCCCGGCCGGTGTGGTGCAGCTGGTTAACGGCGGCAAGGAGACCGTGGATGCGCTCCTCGACCACGACGGCGTTCGCGCGATCTCGTTCGTCGGCTCGACGCCGGTCGCGAAGTACATCTACTCGCGGGCGACCGCGAACGGCAAACGGGCCCAGTGCCAGGGCGGCGCCAAGAACCCAGCCGTGATCCTCCCCGACGCCGACATGGACATGTCGGCCAGGATCCTGGCCGACAGCGCATTCGGCTGTGCGGGCCAGCGTTGCCTGGCGACGTCGGTTGCCGTCACCGTGGGCGCGGCGCGCGAGGAGATCGGCGAGCGCATAGCGCAGATCGCCAGCGAGCGGCGGGTGGGTTACGGCCTCGACGAGGGCGTGGAGATGGGTCCGGTGATCAGCGCCGAGAGCAGGGAGCGGATCGCCGGTCTCGTCGACAAGGGAGTCGCGGAGGGAGCGAAACTGCGGGTCGACGGCAGGGGACGCAAGGTCGAGGGGTTCGAGAACGGCTACTTCATGTACCCGACGATCCTCGAGGATGTCGACCCGGCGGGTGAGATCGCCGGCACCGAGATCTTCGGCCCGGTTCTGTCGATGATGCATGCCACCGACGTCGATGAGGCCATCGACATCGTCAACCGCCGCAGATTCGGCAACCAGGCCTGCCTCTTCACCAGCTCCGGCGCAGCCGCCAGGGCTTTCCGCCACCGGGTACGGGCCGGCAACGTGGGCATAAACCTGGGTGTCGCGGCGCCGATGGCGTTCTTCCCGTTCAGCGGCTGGGGCGAGAGCTTCTTCGGCGACCTGCACGCTCAGAGCCGGCACGGGGTCGAGTTCTACACCGAGACGAAGGTGGTCGTAGAGCGGTGGCCAAAGGAGTGGAGCCGTCAGTTCTGATGGCGAGGGCCTGATGGGGGATCGGCGAAGCGGCCGCAGGTTCGACCTGATCACTATCGGCCGCTCTTCGATCGACCTATACGCCAATGAGATCGGCCGGCCCTTCGAGCAGATCGAGAGCTTCTCTGCCTACGTGGGCGGCAGCCCTACCAACATCGCGGTCGCGGCGAGGCGGCTGGGACTCGATGTTGCTCTGCTCACCGGGGTAGGGGACGACAAGGTGGGATCGTTCATCCTCCGTTTCCTCCAGGAAGAGGGGATCGAGACCGGCTACGTCGCCCGGAAGCCGGGCGCCAGGAGCAGCGCCGTCCTGCTGGGGATCGAACCGCCCGACCGGTTCCCGCTGGTGTTCTACCGGGACAACGCGGCGGACATGCAGATCACCATAGACGACGTCCTGCGCACGCCGATCCACGACTCGGGGGCGATCGAGGTCTCCGGTACCGGCCTCAGCCGGGAGCCGAGTCGCAGCGCCACCTTCCTCGCGGCCGAGCGGGCACGCCAGGCGGGTACCACCGTCTACATGGACCTCGACTTCCGTGCCGACCAGTGGCACGACCCGAGGGCGTTCGGGGTCAACGTCAGGGCGCTGCTGGGCCTGGTCGACGTGGCGATCGGGACCGAGGAGGAGATCAACGCCGCCATGCTCACCGACCCGGAGCAGCTGCGGATAGTCGATCAGCAGGTTTCGGCGCCCGAGATCGGCGGAGACATCGATGCGAACATCGAGGCCATCCTCGGCTTGCCGGCCGGTCCGCAGGTGCTGGTCGTCAAGCGCGGCCGCGCCGGAGCCACCGTGCACGTGAGGGGCGAGGAGCCCGTCGTCGCACCGGGCTTCCCCGTCGAGGTGCACAACATCCTGGGGGCCGGGGATGCCTTCGCCGGCGGTCTCATCTACGGCCGCAGCAGAGGCTGGGACTGGTACCGCAGCGCTCGCATGGGCAACGCCTGCGGAGCCATCGTCGTCACCCGCCACGGCTGCGCCAACTTCATGGCTTTCGAGGAGGAGGCGTTGAACTTCGTCGAGGAGCGCGGAGGCTTCTAGCCGCTAGCTCGCTACTCGACCGGCTACCTCTCGAGCATCTCCGGGAAGCGGTTTCGGCCCCTCACGCCTCTCAGTAGAACGGTTGCGACCCCTCGGGCCTCTCCGTGAAGCTGTTGCGACCCCTCGAGCCTCTCGATCAACTGGTTGCGACCCCTCACGCCTCTCAGATCGGTTGCTGGCGAGTCATACGGTTGTGCCTACCGGTGCCCATTAACCTCTTTGGAGTGCCGGACCCACGTGAGGATGAGCGTCACATACCGTTCGAGCCCCACCCCAGCTACCGTCAACTCCTCGAAGAGATCCGAGGGTACGCCGTTTTCATGCTGACCCGTGACAACCGCATCGCGTCGTGGAGCCGCGGCGTCGAGGAGACGCTCGGCTACGGCCGCGACGAGTTCATCGGCCAGTCGGGAAATATCCTCTTCATACCCGAGGACGTGGCCGACGGGGAGCCGGGCAAGGAGATCGAGACGGCCGTGCGCGAGGGCACTGCGGGTGACAACCGCTGGCACCTGAAGAAGGACGGCCGCAGGTTCTGGGCCAACGGGGTGCTCTCGGCAATCCACGACCAAGCGGGCGAGGTACTCGGCTTCGTGAAGGTGATGCGGGACAACACCGAGCAGAAGGAGGCCGAGGATGCCCTGCAGCGGGCCCAGTTCGAGCTGGAGAGGCGGGTCGAGGAGCGCACCGCCGAGCTGAGGGAGACTCTCGAGGAACTGAAGCGCAGCGAACGGTTGTTCGCCGCCATCTTCCGGGCAGGCCCGTTCGCGGCTGCCGTCATCCATGGCGCAGACGGGCGCTTCGTGGAGGTGAACGAGGCATTCTGCCGATTGAGCGGTTATCGCGAGGACGAGGTCACCGAGCTGACGATCGACGACCTGACCGACCACTACTCGTCTCAGCCGAGCCGCACCAACAGTGGTCCCGATGGACGGGACGGCTTCCGTGACCGCGAGTTGCAGTTCCGCACCAGGGACGACGAGCTCAGGACGGTGCTGGCGTCGGAGGTGAGGGTCCCGCTCAACGGGGAAGGCGGGCGACTGCTCATGTTCTTCGACATCACCGAGCGCAAGCGGGGCGAGGAGGAGCTGATGCAGGCGATCCAGGACGTGATGCAGGATGCCAGCTGGTTCTCGCGCTCCGTCGTCGAGAGGTTGGCCGAGATCCGTTCCGGTACCGTCGACCGCACTCGGGTGGGCGAACTCACCCGGCGCGAGCGGCAGGTGCTGGAGCAGCTGGCGCGCGGGCGAAGCAACGCGGATATCGCCCACGAACTCGGCATCGCCACGCAGACGGTCAGGAACTACATCACCTCGGTCTACGAGAAGATTGGGGTCAGGTCGCGCGTCGAAGCGGTCGTCTGGGCCCGGGAGCGGGGCCTGGGCCTGTAGTCGTGGGCAGTACCCTTCAACCGGTACTTCCGGTACTCCCGCCCCTACTTCCCGCCAGGCCCCGCGCGTTGTAATTCGGCACGGCCCTACGGGGCTGACGCCGGGGGGCGTTGGTGAGACGAGGCCGATTCGGTCTCGTCTCACGTCTTCAGCGGCCCGAGCCTCCGGTCCTCGAACTGCGTCCTTCGCGGCGGCGTCCGCTGCGCGGCTTTCCACTGCGTCCACCGCCGTCCGTGGCGTGGCGCGGAACGGACGTAGCCCGCTCGACCGTCAGTCCGGCGTTCTCGACGCCTACCAGGCGCTCCTCGTCGGCCGGCCTCACGTCGGCGAGCGCCCCTGCCTTGCCGACCTCGACTATCCGGCCGACATCCTTGGCGCCGGACTCCATCAGGAATCGCACCACCTGTGGGGTACGGACGACGCGGCCCCGCACGGCCAGGGTCACCCACCCCTCCTCTCCGGTGAGCAGGCTCCTGGGGGCGGGCTTGCCCCCCAGCGTAATGGCCAGGAGACCCGCGATGGCCTGTTCGTTTCCCTGAGCCAGCCAGCGCTGGGCTACCCCCTGCCAGGTCTCGCGGTCGGCAGCGGGTTGCTCCTCGATGCGGGCCAGCAGCGACTCGAGTTTGGCGTCCTGCACCTCCTCGGGTCGCGGTGGGGGGACGTGCTCGAAGCGGCGTCCCACGGCCCGCTCGAGTCGCGTCAGGGCGCTGCGCTCGCGCGGCCCGTGGAAGATCACGACCTTGCCTGAGCGCCCGGCTCTGCCCGTGCGGCCCGAGCGATGCTGGTAGCTGCCCGGGTCGTTGGGCAACCGGTAGTGGACGACCAGGTCGACCTCGGGGATGTCCAGACCGCGGGCGGCCACGTCGGTTCCCACCAGGACCTTCACCTGCCCGGACCTGAGGCGCTCCACCGCCCGCTCTCGCTGGGCCTGGTTCAGGTCGCCATGGATCGACTCGGCCGGGATGCCCGACTGGGTAAGCGCCTGAGCGAGCTTGTCGGTCTCGGCCTTGGTGTTGGCGAAGACGATCGAGCGGGCGCCGCCATGAGCGTGGAGCACGTCGGCCAGTACCGACTGGCGACTCCCGAGTGACGACTCGATGGCGAGCTCGTGATACCCGACAGCCTCCTCACGCACGACGTTCACCTTGAGCGGATCACGCAGGTGCCGCTCGGAGAGGCGCCGAGCCCAGTCGGGCAGCGTGGCGGAGAAGAGCAGCGTCTGCCGCTCCGGCGGAGTGGCCCCCAGCAACTTCTCGACATCCTCCTCGAAGCCCATCGAGAGCATCTCGTCGGCTTCGTCGAGGACGGCTATCTCCACCGCGGAGAGGTCGAGGATGCCGCGGCCCAGGTAGTCGAGCGCCCTGCCCGGGGTGGCCACTACCACGTCCGTGCCGCGATTCAGCTCGGCCGCTTGGCTTCCGTAGCCGGTGCCGCCGTAGACGGTGGTTATGTCGAGGTGGCGGGCCAACCAGGCGAGCTCGCCCGCCACCTGGAGCGCAAGCTCTCGCGTCGGCGTGAGTACCAGGGCCCGCGGAGGACGCCCACGGCTGCGGTCTGCCGCCAACCTGCGAGCTATGGGGATGGCGAAGGCCAGCGTCTTGCCGGTACCGGTGCGGGCCTGGCCGAGCACGTCGCCGCCGGCCAGCGCGTGCGGCAGGGTCGCCGACTGCACCGGTGTCGGGCTGGTGATCTTCCGCTCCCGGAGTGCGTTCTCTACGCTTTCGGGGAGATCGTACTGTTCGAACATCGGTTCCAATCTGAGCAACGAGGTCGGCCGCTGTCGGGGCGCCCGACTACGAATCTACCGTGCCATCCACTCGAGCTGAACCTTCTGACTCACCGTTCCCCGCCGACAGGCGCCCCGCGAACCCGGGCATAGAATCGAGCGGTGGCCGCTACCCCCTCAGACGGCAAAGAGATGCAGGACTTCTACCGAGAGGTCGCGGTGGACGACGTGGGCCTCGCCCTGCGCCGGCTCTTCACCACGAACTTAGGCCTCCGCTGCCCTGCCTGCGGCCGGGCCAAGGTCACCAAGGGACCGTTCGGAGTGAAAGACGAGTGCCCCTATTGCGGTTCTCGCTTCAGGAGGCTCGAGGGCAACGAGCTCATCGCCATCCCCCTCAGCTTCTTCTTCGCCAGCGTCGTAACTTTCCTGGTGGGTCTCTTCCTGGTACTCGCCTACGGTTTCTTCGAAGGGATCACCTTCGCTCTGTTGGGAGTGGGACTGCTGACCGTCGCTCTGGGCTGGCGGCCCATGCGCGTCATGTCGCTCTGGCTGCTCTGGATGATCGGCTTCGTCTACCCCGATGACGTCGGTAAGGGGAAGACGGTACGGCGCCGGCAGCAGGAGCGGCTGACGGTCGCGGCCTGAGCCGTGGGAGAGGCCCTCGCAGAGCGGGCGAGCGCCCGCGGTAACATCCGTCATGCTACTCACCTTCGGAACAAGCGGCGGGAGTCGCGCCGTGTCACAGCGTCTGCTACCCGTCAGGGCGAAAGCGAACGGGGATGGCTGAGCCGTTCGGACTGGCGGGAACCGAGGCCGCGAGCGAGCGCTTTTGGGAGCTGGACCGCTGGCCTCTGTCGAGGACCCTGGCCGAACTGGTCGACGGCAACCGGCGCGCGGTCGAGGCGGTCGAGAGGGCGTTGCCGCAACTCGAGGCCGCGGCCGAAGCGATCGTCGAGCGACTCGCCGGAGGCGGCCGTTTGCTCTACGCGGGTGCCGGCACCTCGGGCAGGCTCGCCTTGCAGGATGCCGCCGAGCTACCGCCCACGTTCGGTTTCGACCGCACCGTGGTGCTGTTGGCCGGCGGGGTCGACGCCGGGGCGCGAGCCCGGGAAGGGGCCGAGGACGATATCGGATCCGCGGACCGAGCGGTCGAAGAGGCGGGAGTCGGTGAACCGGACGTCCTGATCGGGATCGCGGCCAGCGGCCGGACGCCCTACACGGTCGCTGCCGTGCGCGCCGCCGCCGAACGTGGCGCCGCCACCGTCGGGGTCGCCAACAACCCTGCCACCCCTCTGCTGGCCGCTGCCCGCTACCCGGTCTGCCTCGACACCGGCCCCGAGGTGCTGGCCGGGTCGACCCGCCTCTCTGCCGGCACCGCCCAGAAGATCGCCCTGAACGCCCTCTCCACCGCGGCTCTGGTACGTCTCGGTGGCGCCTACCGGAACCTGATGGTGGGCATGTCTCCGTCGAACGCCAAGCTGCGTGAGCGGGCCGTTGCGATCGTGGTGAGGGCGACAGGCGCCGACCCCGGCCGTGCCAGGGCAGCGCTGGAGGCGGCCGGCGGGGAGATCCGAGTCGCGATAGTTATCCTGAGAGCAGGCGTGGGCGCCCCGGAAGCCAGGGAGTTCCTCGAGCAGCACGGG
Organism: Trueperaceae bacterium; assembly: GCA_036381595.1. Lineage (NCBI taxonomy): Bacteria > Thermotogati > Deinococcota > Deinococci > Trueperales > Trueperaceae > Trueperaceae bacterium. Next base: position 183,828 of record DASVCN010000041.1, read on the forward strand.
CAGCGGGTGCGCCACACGCTCGAAGCGCTGGGGGTCGACGCCGGGTGAGCGCAAGAGCGTCGAACCTCGGCTGGAGTGGAGCTGATCTCGAGTGAGCAATCTCGAACGGGAGATCTTCGAACAGCCGGAGGTGTTGCAGCGGCTCCTCGACGCCGCTGAGCCGGTAGCGGTAGCTCGGGCGCTGAGGGAGGCGGACTGCCCCATGGTCGTCACTCTCGCCCGCGGATCGTCCGACAACGCCGTCTCCTTCTTCGCCTACCTGGCCGGCAACTACCTGGGACTGCCGGTGGCGAGCCTGCCGCCAAGTGTGCTCACCGTGTACCGCTCGAGGATGAGGGTCACCGAAGCGGTTGCGATAGCAGTAAGCCAGTCCGGTCGCTCCGAGGACGTGCGCCTCTCACTGGAGGCGCTCGAGGCGGCCGGCGCGCTCACCGTTTCGATCACCAACGACGACTCGAGCCCGCTCGCCACGGCGGCCGACTATCACCTGGCGCAAGGCGCCGGTGAGGAGAAGGCGGTGGCCGCCACGAAGACCTTCTCGACTCAGATGATGCTGCTGGCCCTGCTGGTGGCCCACTGGTCGGGCGACGAGGAGCTGCTCGCCGCCCTGCAGGCGGTGCCCGGGGCCATGCGCGAGCTGCTGGCCGAACGCGAAGCCGTGAGCCACGCCGCGCTGCGCCTCACCCATGCCGCCGATGCCTACGTGCTGGGCCGAGGCTACTCGTTCGCCATCGCCCAGGAGGTCGCCCTCAAGCTTAAGGAGACGAGCTACATGGGTACCCAGGCCTACTCCAGCGCCGAGTTCCAGCACGGGCCGATCGCGGCGGTCTCTCCGCGGGAGCCGGTCCTGTTGCTCGCGACCGCCGATCACACGCTCGACTCCAATTCGGAGGTCGCCGCGCGGCTGCTAGGCCTGGGCGCAGATCTCACGGTGATCTCCAGCGCCGGATCGCTGCTGGCCGGCGCTCACGCCGCGGTACGGTTGCCCGGGAACCGCCACCCCGTCACCGAATCGTTCCTGCTGGTGCTCGCCGGCCAACTGCTCGCACTCCAGCTCGCCGCGGCCCGGGGCTACGACCCCGACAGGCCCCGCAACATCTCCAAGGTCACGAGGACCATCTGATGTCGCGCGAGCTCCGGGGGCTCCTCCTGACCCCGTCCGGCCTCCAGCGTGGCACCATCCGCTTCGGCGAACGGATCGAGGAGCTACTCCCCGGAGACGTCGACGGGCCACTGATCCTCCCGGGTTTCATCGACTCGCACGTCCATGGCGGCGGTGGAGGCGACACGATGGATGGTCCCGACGGGGTGCGCGCCCTGGCTCAGTTCCACCTGCGGCACGGCACCACCACCATCCTCCCCACGACGATGACCAACCCTTGGGAGCGAGTGCTCGGAGCGCTCGAGGGTGTCCGGGAGGTCCGGGCGGAACCGGGCGACGGCCCGCTGCCGGACATCCCTGGAGCCCACCTCGAGGGCCCCTTCATCAGTCCCCGCCGTTTGGGGGCCCAGCCGCCCTGCACCCAGCTGCCCGAGCCGGACCTCATCGCCCAGGTGCTCGAGCCCGGCGTCGTGCGAGTCGTGACGATCGCGCCCGAGCTGCCGGGGGCGCTCGAAGCTGCCAGGACCTTCGCCCGCGCCGGCGTGAGGGTGAGCGTGGGCCACACGACCGCCAGTTACGAACAGGTGCTCGACCTCGCGGTGCTGATGAGAGAGGAGCAGACCGAGTACGGCTTCACCCATCTGTTCAACGCCATGGGCGGGATCGAGGGGCGCGATCCTGGCGTGGCCGGGGCCGCACTGGGCCTTCTCGATGCTCACGCCGAGCTGATCTTCGACCTGCATCACGTAGCGCCGGGCAGCTTCCACGCCGCCCGGGCTGCCAAGGGGAAGCGGCTCCACTTCGTGAGCGACTGCATCCGGGCGGCGGGCCTCGGCGACGGCCCGAGCGAACTGGGCGGCCAGGCGGTGGAGGTGAGCGGTGGCGCGGTGCGGCTGCCCGACGGAACGCTAGCCGGCAGCGTACTCACCCTGGACCAGGCGTTGCGCAACGCTCTCGCCTGCGGAGTCCAGCTGGCGCAGGCGTCCGACCTGGTCTCCGGCTCTCCCGCTCGCTACCTGGGGCTCACCGACCGTGGCCAGCTGGCCGTGGGCATGCGTGCCGACCTGGTGACCCTCGACGAGGAGTACCGCGTCGAGGCGGTGTGGGTGGGCGGGCGGCCGGCTTTCGGCGGGGCCCACTGAGACTGGACGGGGGCCGCTGAAACAAAGCATCCCGCTCTTCTGCGGGATGCCTCGCCAGATGCGGCCAGAACCCAAATGCTGCCAAGCCGCCCCCGGCTCGCGAACGATGATGAACTCTTGGACCTGAGGTGGCAGTGAGCTGCACCCTAGACCTCTTCGGAGCGTCCTGGAGGCGTTTCCGGCGGACTCCGGATGTAGCTGGCGAAGCCAGCCGAAGTGGGCTAGGCTGGGCCCCGTGACCGAAACCGATCGGGCGGCGTTGCTGGCCGAGATCCACGCCAGCGCGCCACTGATGGTGATGGAGTTCGCCGGGGCGGGCTCTCGAGCGCTCTGGTGGCTCCACTCGGTCGGTGGCTCGTCGCGAACGATCCTCGAGGCGACCGACCGCTACGCTCCCGCATCCCTGATGGAGGCCGTTGGCTTCGAACCGCGACGCTTCACCTCGCCGGAGGTGGCTGCCGCCCTCGCCGGGCACGCACGGCAGCGGGCAGGGATACTGGCGCCCACGGCCGCTGTCTTCGGCCTCGGTCTAACGGCCACGATCGCTACGGATCGACAGAAGCGCGGCGAGCACCGCTGCGAGATCGCCGTCCGGGACGGCTTCGGCACCACTCATTACGGAGTGACCCTGGCCAAAGGTGAGAGGGACCGAGCGGGTGAGGAAGAGCTGGTGAGCGAGCTGGCGATCCGCGCGGTAGCCGACGCCAGCGGCGTCCTCGGCGCCCCCCTCCCGTCCCTGATGGAGGGCGAGGAGTTGCGGTTGGAGCTGGAGGCCCAAGGCCCGGCCGCGGAGTTCGTTCGCGGCGAGCGGGAGTGGTTGCTCCTGGCGCCCGACGGCAGCCAGGGTGGGGAGCTTCCCGAGAACGCGGCTATCTTCAGCGGTTCGTTCAACCCCGTGCACCGGGGCCACCTGAGGTTGGCCGAGGCCGCCTCGTCACGATTGGGAACCCCGGTGGTGTTCGAACTCCCCCTCGTCAATGCCGAGAAGGCCGAGATCGGGCTGGAGGAGGCCAGACGGCGGGCTGGGCAGTTCCTCGGACACTTCCATCTGCTGCTAACTCGGGTCCCGCTCTTCAGTCAGAAGGCGAGGCTCTTCTCCGGTCGCACCTTCGTGGTCGGCGCCGACACCGCCGCCCGGCTGTTGGAGGCCCGCTTCTACGGCTCGCCCGCGGCGCGCGACCGGGCGATCGCCGAGCTCCGAGACCTGGGAGCGCGTTTCCTGGTCGCCGGCCGGCTGCGCGACGGCAACTTCCTCACCCTCGACGAACTCGATGTGCCCGAGGCGTCCGAAGGGATGTTCCTCTCCTTGGCCGAGGAGGATTTCCGGGAGGACCTCTCCTCGTCGCAGCTCAGGCGCAGGTGGCCGCGGCCGCCGCTGAGCGGTTAGTTTCAGGAGCGAGCCGCACCGTCGAGGCGGCGGGCCGACGTTATCCTGTCGCAGTTCTTAGGGAACCGTTGGGAGGAGTACGTGAACTACCGATATCTGGGACGCTCGGGGCTCAAGGTCTCCGAGCTTTCTTTCGGGGCCTGGGTGACCTTCGGCGAACAGATCGACGAGGAGCTGGCGTTCGAATGCATGGACACTGCCTACCGTGCCGGCGTCAACTTCTTCGACAATGCCGAGGTGTACGCCAGCGGCCAGGCCGAGAGGATGATGGGTAACGTCATCCGCCGGGCGGGCTGGAAACGGTCGGACTTGGTGGTCTCGACCAAGATCTTCTGGGGTGGGGACGGACCCAACGACCGCGGCCTGTCACGCAAGCACCTCATCGAGGGAACGGAAGCGGCGCTCGAGCGGTTGCAACTCGACTACGTCGACCTGGTCTTCTGCCATCGACCCGACCTGCACACTCCGGTCGAGGAGACGGTGCGGGCGATGAACTACCTGCTCGAGCGGGGCAAGGCGTTCTACTGGGGGACCTCCGAATGGTCTGCCGAACAGATCCGCGAGGCGTTCGAAGTCGCTCGCCGCGAGCACCTGGTTGGCCCGACGATGGAGCAGCCGCAGTACAACCTGTTCCACCGCCAACGGGTCGAAGTCGAGTACACGAGGCTCTACGAGGCGTTCGGCCTGGGCCTGACTACCTTCAGCCCGCTGGCGAGCGGGCTCCTTACCGGGAAGTACAACGACGGCATCCCCGAGGGAAGCCGCTTCGCGACCGAGGGTTACGAGTGGCTACGCAAGCGCCTGGAATCCCCGGAAGGGCAGGCGCAACTCGTGGCCGTCCGGAAGCTGGGACCGCTGGCCGAGGAGCTGGGAGCCTCCACCGCGCAACTGGCGCTCGCCTGGTGCCTGAAGAACCCGAACGTCTCGAGCGTCATAACCGGGGCGACGAGACCCGAGCAGGTCGAGCAGAACATGAAGGCACTCGACCTGGTCGAGAAGCTCACCCCACAGGTGTTGGAGCGGATCGAACGGATAGTGGACAATCGGCCCGCTCCACTACCGGATCTGCGCGAGAGGCGGTAGGCATCACGAGCAGGGGAGGGGCACCGTGCCGCGCCCCTCCCCTCCTACATGGCTCCGGGTTACTGCTGGTTGGCGTCGTCCCCTGCGTCCTCTGCGGGGTCGTTCATTTCGTCGTCCGCGGCGTTGTCGTCACTTGCTTCATCCGCGGCGGCGTCCTCAGCTTCTTCGGTGGCGTCGTCCCCTGCGTCACCTGCTGCGGCTTCGTCGACTTCTTCGGTGGCGTCGTCCATGCCGGCGTCGTCCGCGGGGCTTGACTCGAAGCTGCTTCCCGCCGACTCGCCCAGGAAGAACGACTCGTCGAAGCCTCCCTCGGCTCCGCCGCCACCGGCAACCCGAAATCCGGTCTCGAACCACTGGGCGTTGGCCTGGAACTCCTGCTGGTCGAACGTGCCGTTGGCGTCGGCATCGAATGTCGCCATCATGCCGCTGACATACTCGTGGGCGCTAAGTTGGCTGTCGGAGTTCGCGTCCCAGCTCTGGAACAGGTCTGGAGCGAAGGCAGAGGAGAACTCGGTCTCCTCATCGAGGAACCCGTCGCCGTTCGCGTCCGCGGTCTCGAAGTCGGGCACGCCTCCCAGAGTGAAAGTATCTATCGCACCCTCGTATCGATCCTGTGAGATCCGTGCCGGCTCGTCGGAGATGAACTCGAAGAATCCGCCACGGAACTCGGCCTCGCTGAGGAAGCCGTCACCGTTCTCGTCGAAGGCTGTGAACGTCCAGGGCTGATCGCCCGCCGCTCCACCGCCGGCTACTGCAGCGTCGGCACCTTCTTCACCTTCATCCTGACCGACCACTTCGGCATCCTGGACGGCGTCGTCCCCCTCGTTGTCTCCGGGCAGGCCCGCAGCGTCTTCAGCGGGTTCAGCGCCTTCACCTTCGTCGGCCCCGACCACCTCCGTATCCTGGACCGCATCATCGCCTTCGTTGTCACCGGGCAGGCCCGGAGCGCTCTCCTCCGCGGCGCCCCCCTCTCCTGCGCTACCCGCTTCCTGAGCGACCACCGGCGCCGCTACGAAGAACGCCACGGCGATGAGCATCAACCAGATCCGTTTCATATCTTCCCCCCTTTGTCGACTGCTGCCCACCTCGAGGTGGGCCGATACCAATCCAACGTAGGCAGTGCCCCGAGGTGGACACCGTGGGACCGTGCGGATTCTGTGCCCCGGGGCCCGGCCGCCGCCGGCTCGACAGCAGATCCGGACTCCCTGCATCGGGTTCCTGGCGCGGCTGCAGCAGGATAGGAGGAGCGCCTGGTCCCAATGGATCACCAACTCGGCACGGATGCGATTATGAGGTGTGCGACTCCTCGTGCTGTCCGATGTCCACGCCGACCCGCGCTCGCTGGAACTGGTCCTTGCGCATGCCGGGGCTGAGGGGTGGGACGAGGCGATCTTCCTTGGAGACGCCGTTGGTTACGGCGAGGACGCCGCCGGCGCAGTCGCTCTGCTTCGGTCACTCCCGTTGCGCGCCGGTATCAAGGGCAACCACGAGGAGATGCTCGACGAACTGCGGGCCGGGCGCAGGCCAAACGCGGCTCGCCCCGTCGTCGCCACGCTAAGTAGGAATCTCGCCCAGCTCGCGCCCGACGACCTCTCCTACCTCGACGGGTTGCGAGAGCGGCACCTGGACGAGTCGTGGGGAGCCGTCCATGGCGCCCTTCGCCGGCGCTTCGAGTACCTGATAAGCGTCCCTCTCGCCCGCTCCAACGCCAGCCACATGAAGCGCGACCTCTACTTCGTTGGACATACGCACGTCCCGGCCGCCTACATCCAGGAGCCGGGAGCCGGCTGGTCGCTCCGGCCTTTCGGGCCAAATGGCGGGCGAATACGACTGGCCGAAGGCGCGAGGGCGTTCCTCAATCCCGGAAGCGTGAGCGTACCGAGGGATGGCGTGGCGGGGGCGAGCTACGCGATCTTCGATGAGGGGGAGAGGGAGTTCAGAGTCGGGCGAGCCCCATTAGCTCCGCCGGCTCGAAGCTCTCATTAGTTTTCGGTGACGGTCCGTCTCGCTGCGCTTGCCCTCCAGAAACACAGGGTCTTAGCCAATGCGCAAGAGTGGGAGTTCGAATCCCAGTGGCTCTGCAGTACCTCCGGTGCCCACGCAGTTACCGCTCCAGAAATTACTGAACCTATTCGCCTCTGCTGCTTGCCGACATACTGACGGGCGCCACCCAAGTAGCGCCCGCAGTCAGTTTGCCGAGTATCCTGATCCTTCGCTTACGGCAACTCCTTACTGATCGCCAGCTTCGCCGGATTGTCCGGCGTCACCGCCTTCCGGCTCCGCCCCGGGCACCTTTTCCACTCCAACGTCTCCCGGAGCTCCTTGCTCGCCGACTTCACCCGGTGCCTGCTCGTCGTCGGGAATGATCTCGTCTCCCTCAGCAGCAAACTCGTCAGCCTCGTCCTCTTCGCCGCCGACGCCAACATCTCCAGGTGCACCCTGTTCGCCGACCTCACCTGGCGCATCTTCCTCTTGTTCTTCTTCCTGACCCGGCATGGCTCCAGCGTCACCCGGCTCTCCTGCCTCCGCTTCCTGGGGTTCAACCATCGTCATATCCCCAGTAAGGAAGAAGTCCTGGCTGAAGCCGCCTCCTGCACCACCGCCGCCGGCCACCTGTTCGAGATCGAGCCCGCTTGCGAACCAGAAAGCGTAATCCTCCAACTCCTCGGCCGCGATGACTCCGTCCTCGTTGTTATCGAAAGCGACGAACATGCCGCTGGCGAACTCCTGTTTGGCCAGTGAATCGTCATTGTTGGCGTCCCAGCGATCGAATGCTGCCGAGGCCAGGTCGCCGAACTCGTCCTTGCCAACGCTCCCATCATCGTTCGCATCGACCTTGACCAGCGAGAACTGCTCCTGGTTCAGGCCGAATGTTTCAACGGCCGAGAGGTAGGTGATGGACTCGAGACCCGCCTCACCGGCGCCCGCCGATACAAATGCGAAGAGCGACTCCTCGAACTCCGCCTCCGATATTGCGCCGTCCCCATCGGCATCGAAGGCTGGGAATGTCCAAGGCGCCTGTCCGACAGCGCCTCCGCCGGCGACACCTTCCTCGGTTTCCTCTTCCGCGGCAGCTGCATCCGACGCTTCGCCTTCCGCAGCCGCACCCTCGGCCGATTCGGCCTCTTCGACCCCTTCGCCCGAAACCGAGCCTTCCTTTTCCTCACCCTCTGCGGCGCCGACATCTTCGCCCACAGCCCCGTCCTCACTGGCCTTCTCGCCAGCCGCTTCGCCGTTCTCAGAAGCGCCACTAGCAGAATCTTGCTCCTGCTGGTTACTAGCTGCCCCACTTCCCGCCGGGCCGCCTGAATCCTGGTCGGACTGACCGAGCGCCGGGGCACCCCATAAGACGACCAGGAGCGCCAGTGCAAGCCTTAACTTCGTCATCATTCTCCCCCATTCCAAAGAACCTGAGTCTCCGGCCGACCTGCCAGACACCTACCCGAAAGATAGCCAGGGAACCACACACCGACCGTGACCCTGGGAATAAAGGAGAACTGGCTTACCCTTGGGATGCGCACTACCAAGGTTCTTGTCTTCTGTCCGGTCTTCGCACCGACAAAGGTTGGCAGAACCCCTTTACCACATCTCAAACGCGATGTCCGGGGTGCCCTTTAGACAACGAAGTCAGTTGACCATCTTTCGGCGGCCGGGTGTATCATGCCGGCACGCTAACTTGGCCCAGACGCAGTTGAGCAGCTCTCTTGTCTGTTGGCCAATTAGATCCTGGCGCGGGCATATGTCAGCGGCTCGGCTTCACGAGGACAAGACCGAACGGGGACGGGGGCCAGGAGTCCGCGTTATGCACAAGCTCGGGGCAGTAGCTGGGGGAGTGAAAGGAGATCTATTATGTTCAGGCAACGAGTCTTGGTTGGGGCGCTTGTTGCGGCAGTCCTGGGCGGGACTTCCGCCTTTGCCACGGCGCAAGCAACGGTTCAGGTCGAGGAGCACGAAGAATACGGTGCTCACTTGGTGGATAGCGAGGGCCTTAGCCTTTACGTCTTCCTCGGCGATGCCGAGGCGGAGGGCAGTGCCTGCAACGCTGCTTGCGCTGCCGCCTGGCCACCCCTAACCACAGATGGGGAGGTTACGGCCGGTGAGGGCGCGGACCCCCAACTCGTCGGTACTATCGAACGGCCCGACGGAAATCAACAAGTCACCTACGATGGCTGGCCTCTTTACCACTATCTCGTCGACCGCAGCCCAGGCAGCACGGCAGGGCAAGGATCTGGCGATGAATGGTTCCTGATTTCACCCGATGGCACTGTCATCGGTGCTGATTTGCAGGCCTCCGGCGAAGCCGGTGGATCTGAAGCTGAAGATCAGGCTTCGGTCGCCGAGGAAGAAATTGACTTGGAAGCCCTAATGGCTGAAGGCGAAAGTATCTTCAACTCGATGTGCGCGGGTTGCCACGGTATGAACGGTGATCAGGAACTGGCCACCCATGTTCGTAAGATTACGGAAGCTGAAGAGACCGTATCGAGCGCCCCCGATCTCATCCGACAGATCATGTACGGCGGCGCCTACATGCCCGGCTTTGGAGACGTGCTCTCCAACGAGCAGATTCAGGCCGTCGCTAGTTATGTACGAAATTCCTTCGGGTACGATTTCGGCCCTGTCACTGAAGAGGAGGTGGTAACAGAGCGGGAGCGTTTCAATTGAATGGTTCCGCCGTTTGGAGCAGGATTACCCCACCCAGTTGTAAGCGACACCTGAAAGACATCTCCTTCCTTTGGAGGCAAAACGTGAAGATGAATTTGGCTCGAAGCGCAGTCGCGACAGTGATGACCGCTGCACTCGCTCTCGGCGCTGCACAGACCTATGAACAGCTCGTGAATCCCCCTGCCGAAGAGTGGCCGATGTTTGGGAGAGACGTAAGGGAGACGCGCTTTAGCCCGCTCGACCAGATCAACCGCTCTAACGTCGAGAACCTGGGCCTCGTCTGGGCCCGGGATTTGGGTTTCCAGCAGGGTCATCAGGGTAGCCCAGTGGTCTGGGATGGCGTAATGTACGTGTCGACGCAGACTGGAGTTATCGCCCTGGACGCCACCAACGGCGATGTCATCTGGGAGTACAGCAAGCCCAACGACGGCGAGGTTATCGCTGACTCAGCCGTTCGTGGTAGCCCCGTGGTCTTCGACGGCAAGGTCTTCTTCAACACTCGTTACGGTATGACAGTTGCAGTCGACGCCAAGACCGGGGAAGAGGTCTGGGCCGTTCAGATCACTGATAAGTCGCTGAACGAAGGATTTTCCACCAACCCCATCTTCGGTGACGGCAAGCTGATAGTGAGCCGTACCGGTGCGGATTCCGGTGGCGCTCCCGGCAAGATTCACGCCCTAGACGTCGAGAACGGCGAGATCCTGTGGACTTTCAACACCGTTCCGCTCGACCCCAGCAACCCCGCTTACGACACTTGGCAGCCGAATCCTCCCTCCTGGGAGACGGGAGTAGGTGGTGGCTCCGCCTGGAACGCCGGCGCCTACGATCCGGAAACCAACTCGGTCGTCTATGGCACCGGTCAACCGACCCCGTGGGATCGCGTGTCCGAAGCCCGTAGGGACCCTGATGGCGAGGTAAGTGCAGACCTGTACACTTCCAGCTTCGTGAGCCTTGACGTCGACACGGGCGAACTCAACTGGTACCACCAGATCGTTCCTGGCGACGAGTGGGACTACGACCAGCACACTGTGCCTATGTTCGTCGACCTCGAAGTCAACGGTGAAGAGCGCCGTGCCGTCATCGCCGCAACTACGACCGGCTTCGTGATGGTCTTTGACGCTGAGACCGGCGAGGTCTATGCCGGCAACCAGGTTGCAGAAGAAACCACTGTGCACTTGGGCTTCGACGAGGACTGGAACCCGATCATCAATCCGGCCGCGCGTTTCGAGGAGGTCGGAGAGTACTTCAGGGTGTGTCCGCACTTCCGCTGGGCCCACATCGCGCCGGCTGCATTCAGTCCAGAAACAGGCCTTTACTATCGTCCCAACCAAATGGGTTGTTCCAACTACGGCGCGGATGTTGTGCCCGAAGACTGGGAGCCCGGCGAGCAGGCATGGCGGGCCCAGGCTGGTCCACGGGACGAGACCTATTGGTTCGATAACCTCGGCCAGCTGACCGCCGTTGACCCGCTTACCGGCGAAGTCGTTTGGGAGTGGGGCACCGATTACGGGATGAATTCGGGTCCGGTGGCCACCGCTGGTGGACTGGTGATGTTTACTAATCACGACCGGCGCTTCCGTGCCCTCGATGCTGAGACGGGGGAGGTTCTGTTCGAACAGGTGCTTACCGCTGGTTCCCAAGGTGGCACGATTACCTACGCCGTAGACGGGGTGCAGTACGTCGCGTCGATCGTCGGATTTGGGACACCTCAAGTTGGATTGATTCCCGACTACAATCCGAATGAAGTATCACCCCCCGTCGCGGGCAACGCTGCGGTATTCGTCTTCGCGCTCGACCAGTGAGCTAGTGGGGCGGGAGCGCTCCGACGTTCAAGTCGTGGCAATGGCCGATCGCTCCTGTCCTCGAAGCGCATGGGCTGGGGAAGTTCCCCAGCCCATGCTTCTAGCTGTTCTGTATCTGATGTCCATTATCACTGGCCCGGCACATTTCACGTCGGGCGGTCTTCGACTGATTGAATGCCCGGAGGCATGAGGATGGAAGTTCGACGCCTGCCCGATGTGCGACCCGTTCGCTCTATGTTGATTGCCCTGACCGCAGCCCTGATGGGGCTACTATCGACTGCGTGGGCGCAGGACAGATGGGAGATGAGAGCGTGCGCTTCGCCGTTCGATTATCCCGCGTCTAGCCGTGAGGACGGCGGCTTCAACAATCGAATTGCCGAGATCCTTGCCGACCAGCTGGGGGCGCACCTCACCTACGAGTGGGTGCAGCTCGACTCGGCTAATGTTCAACGGACACTGTTGTCGGGTAGTTGCGACCTGATTGTGGGGATCGCCGAGGGCGCCTCGAATGTGCTGGGTACTGTGCCTTATCTAAAGGTCCCCTTTGTATTCGTGACCCGGGTAGAGGACGACATCGAGATCGAGTCGATCAACGATCCGGTCCTCGAAGAGCTGAAGATAGGCACGTACCAGTATGGGCTTCCCGCGCTCGTGCTGACCAACCTCGGCCTCTCCGAGAACGTGACCGGCTATCCGCCGGTGGGCACTGAGGGAGGGACGAACCTAGACCTGGCAGCCCTACAGGCGCTTGCCGAAGGAGAAATTGACCTCGCGATCCTTTACGCCCCCGGGGCGATCGCCTTCGACGAGATGAACCCAGTAGATTTTCGCATTCAACCAGTCACGCCAGAAGTAATTCCCGGAGAGTCGCTGATCGTCATGTCCCGGACGTGGACTATTGGCGTACGCCCCGGCGACGAATCGTTCCGGGACAGGCTCAATATCGCCCTGGCCGAAAGATGGGATGACATCCGTGCAGTTATCGCAGACTTCGGGATTCCGGAACTTCAGATTGCTGCGCCCTATGCAGGAGAAGTGGAAAGAGAACCTAGAACTAGTATCGGCGTCATCACGCCCAGTCGGACTGGCGGCATCATCGACTTGGTTGAAGTCGGTGACGCAGCAAGACGAGGGGCGCTCTTGGCCGAGGTGTATCAGGGCCGAATCGGCCTGAGTAATTCGGCGTCACACATCCTTCATGCCAATGCGCCGACCGACGCTGCTGCGGTTCGTGCGGCCGAACGTTTGGTTGCCACCGAGAATGTTGGCGCCCTTGCCGGTGGGTTCGGTGTCGAACAGGCTTCGGCGCTGAGCGAGATCGCCGAGGAAGCCGATGTCATCTTCTTCAACGTTGGTTCGACGGCAACAAATCTCCGGCAACAGTGCTCGTCCCTCACGTTCCATGTGGAAGCCAGCGACGCTATGCTAGCGGATGCGGCGATCACATGGTATGGCGATCACCAGGGCGTCGAAAACTGGTTTTTGGTGTACGAGGAGTCGCCCGCAGGCGAGGCGCTGAAAGAACATCTCAAAGATGCGCTTCAGGGCTCCCTTGCCGCTCCTCCCTCGCAGTTCGTGTACACAGACATCATCGAGAAGACAGTGGAATCGGCCGCCGACGCCGTCCTGCTTGCACTCGCCCCGGCTGAACAGGAGCTTTTCCTCTCTCAGTATCCGAAAGATGAAGAGGCCCCCATCGTCGTGCTGGTGCCTCGTACCCGGGCCCAGACCCGGAACTTCCTGCGGCGGTTCGCCGATGTGTCGGCTCTAGGCGCGCTCGTTAGGCCCGCCACCTGGGACCCTGCCTTGTCCGAAGGCGACGGGGCGGAGTTGAACGAAGCCTTCCTTGCACGGCAAGCGGCGCCTATGGACCCTCCCGCCTGGACGACCTTCGCCGCGGTGATGATCTTCCTCCAGGCTGTATCCGATAACGCGGATCTGAGCGGGGAGTCGCTGGCGCAATACCTGGAGTCACCCGATCAATCGTTCGAACTCGGCAAGGGAGTCGGGCTCTCGTTCCGGCCGTGGAACCACCAGTTGAGGCAACCGATCTATCTGGTTCGGCCCCGTGCAAAGGCCGAGTGGGATATCGACCCGCGAGCCCAAGCGCAATTTGGTGAGATAGTCGGGCAGGTGCCCAGCGGCTCAGGCGGATCGCTGGATGTCTTGGGTTTTTCGCGGGAGTCTTCAGCGTGCGTAGAGCCAGCAGAAGGGAACTAGCGTCGCGACTGACCGTATGGACCGCTTGAGCTGCAGTCGCCCGAGGGAGGCGTTTTGCTCGAGAACCTGACCAGGATAGTGCGCCATAGCAGGCGGCGCTGGTTCCTGCGCCGCTCGATCACGAGCCTCGCCGTTGTAACTGCCGCCCTCAGTCCCATCATTTCGATCGGCTTGGGTCTGGGCATCTTCGATAACAGTTCGATCGAGCCGAGGACCACCTGGTGGCTAATAGGTGCTGCGGCAGCCGTTGCAGCAGCGGCCGCAGTTGCTTACTCGTGGCGGGTCACCCCCGACGAGGCGTGGATGATTCGCTACCTGGATGACTCGCTTGGGCTGCAGTCGCGACTCGTAACGGCTTACGAACTTGAGACATCTTCAACTCGAGACAGACTGACACAGGTCTTGAAGCAAGCCCTGATCGCAGATCTACAAAGGATCGACCCGGTAGTGCGAGTGGATCGGCTGCTTCCGTTACGCTTCCTGCCACTTCATGCCGTTGCCCTCGCGGTGGCGATCGGTTCATTGGGTGTGGCGAGGATGGTCGAAGTGTGGGACCTTAACAGGGAGGTCGTTCAGGCGCAGACGGAGTCGGCTCCGATGCTGGAAGGAGTCGATACGGGTGAGCTCGCGGCTGAATTAGAGCGGCTGGCGGATGCGCTCGAGGAGGAGGCGCGACGGTCGGGGGATGCCTATGCTTTGGCTGTCGCGGAACAGGCTCGTACTCTGTCGCTCGAACTACGCGAGTCGGGGGGGAGCGGCATGGTCGGGCAGAGCGACATATCTAGTCTGCTGGCGCACGTGGAACGTGCTGTGGGCGAACGATACGGGCTTGCCTCGAGACGAACAGGGCAACTCTCCAACGCCGACCCAAACGTCAGTATGCGGTCCATGGAGAGTGCCGACGTCCCCGTGGCAGGTCTCCAATTACCCTCTGCCCCCCCTTCTGGGAGCGACCTTCTTTCCAATGTGAGGAGCGTGCGAGAGCGACTCGAGATGGTGCTGTCGCGGCGGGTGGACAATCCTTACGGAGGTTCTTTCCAGGTAGATCCGGGGCCTCCCGCTGGGAAGATCGAGGAGGCCGGTTTGATCGCGGAAGCAGAGAGCGGGGAGGGCGCTGCCCCTGCAGGTGCCGCGCAGAGATCCACGGATGCGCCTGGCGATGCGGCAGGTGGTGGCTCGCTGGACCTCGACGCAGGCCAGAGGGAGGGACCAAAGGCCTTCGAGGAAGGAGCCGAGTTCGCCCTGCCGCAGGCTGAGGTGAATGGTGGGAACAGGGTGCAGGTGAGCGCCGAGGTAGGCTCCGAGGCAGAAGGCGGTGCCACCATCTTCGGCCAGGCCGCCTCGAAGGCGGATGTGGCAGCCGGACCGCTGTCGGAAGTCGAAACGACGGACAGCATCCGTCGCGACGCCGGCGACTGGCGCCGTCAGGCCCTGGGCGCCCACGCCCGGCAACTCGCTCAACGGCTATTCGAACCGAAGGAAGAGGAGTCTGAGAAGTGAAGGCAGCAGGCGAAGCGACCAGAGGGAGGGCCGATTTGAATTTCGAGACCGAAAGTACTCTCGACGTCGCCTACGTCGAAGAGGTTGTGCGGCGCCTTACTGCTGCTCGACGCGAGGTAGGAAAAATCGTCAAGGGGCAGGAGCAGGTGGTGGAACAGCTCGTGCTCGCCCTGATTGCCAATGGGCACGCCTTGATCGAAGGAGCGCCCGGACTTGGCAAGACCCTGCTTGCCAGGACGATGGGTAATGTGTTCGGGCTGATCACCAAGCGTATTCAGTTCACCCCGGATTTGATGCCGGCCGACATCACCGGAACCAACGTCTTGGTTCATGACGAGGCCGCGGGAATGCACACCCGATTCGAACAGGGGCCGGTGTTCACGCAACTGCTCCTGGCCGATGAGATAAATCGGGCCACGCCCAAGACCCAGTCCGCACTCCTCGAAGCGATGCAGGAACGAACGGTGACGGTTGCCGGCATTGAGCGAGAACTGCCGCGGCCCTTCATGGTGATGGCGACGCAGAACCCGATCGAGATGGAAGGTACGTATGTCCTTCCGGAGGCGCAGATCGACCGCTTCTTCCTCAAGATCGTCGTTGAGTTCCCCACCGAAGCGGTACTCGACGAGGTCCTGAGGAGCACGACCGGTCCCGAGACCGGGCAACTCGAGCGGCAGTTCGAAGCGGCCGACGTGCCTGCCCTTACCCAACTGGTGAGGGCGATGCCGGTCGCCCAGGACCTCAGGCTACGAGTGGCCAGGTTCACCGCGGCCACCCACCCGGACAGAAGCCGTTATGAAGAGGTAAAGAGACACGTGAGGTTCGGCATTAGTCCACGGGGTGCGCAGTCCTGGCTGCTCGCGGCCAAGGCTCACGCACTGCTGCAGGGCAGGTTCGCAACCGACGTGAAAGACTTGGATGCCATGCTCCTGCCGGCGCTACGCCACCGTGTGCAACTGAGTTTCGCCTCCGAGAACGAGGGAATTACGGTAAGCGATGTGCTCAGAACCGTCTTCAAGGGTGAGGTCGCCAGGGCAAGATGACCCTCGTCAACGACGAGTTGCTGGGACGCATCGCACGATTCAGGCTGATGCCGAGCAGGACCTCTCCAACGGTTCCGGACGGAGAAAGGCGAAGCACTCAGCCGGGCGCCGGAATGGAGTTCGCCGACCATCGCGAGTATCACGCCGGCGATGACCTCAGACATCTGGACGTCCATGCTTATGCCCGATTAGGCAGGCCCTACGTCAAGCTCTTCGCTGCCGACAGAGGTCTCGATGTCGCTATACTCGTCGATGCCTCATCTTCGATGGCTTTCGGGCGACCTTCCAAACTTCGAGTGGCCGCCCAGCTTGCTACGGCCTTCGCATTCGTCGGAATTTCTGGAGGCGATCGCGTGCGGCTGGCGAACTTCGGCGGCAAGGACCGCCTCGACTGGCGGCCCGTTGTTACTTCGACGCGGAACCTGCCCAAACTGGTCGACGGGCTGGATCGGCCGCTGAAGTCCGATGACGAAGAGACCGACCTGGTAACCGTAGCGACGAATGTAAACTCGATGCTCGGGCCCAGCGGCCTGACGATCGTCATAAGCGATTGGTGGACCCGGGAGCCTGACATCGCGGCCAAGGCGTTCGGGCGCTCGGGGCGGGAACTCGTGGCGATCCAGTTGCTGGCTCCAGAAGAAGAGGATCCGCGGCTCCTGGTCGAGGGCTGGGCTCGGTTGACGGACGCGGAGAGTGGCGACATGCTCGACCTCTCGCTCGAAGCGGAAGCCCACGCCGCCTATCTGGACGAACTTGGCTCGTGGAGGGAGAAGCTCGGGACGGGCATAGAAGAGGTTGGCGGGCGGCTCTTCACGATGCGTACGGATAGAGATGTTTCGGAGGTCCTGCACGGAGACTTGCAAAGGGCAGGCCTCCTCGGATGATCTTCCTCCAACCATGGTGGTGGTTGCTGGCGTTGCTGGCTGTGCCGCTCGTGCTGTGGCACGCTCGGAACCCGCGGTTCGTGACGGTGCCCAGCCTGCTGATCTGGAAGACCATAGCCGCGAAGTTGACGCCGATCCAGAGCGCCCGCCGCCGCTTTCATTGGCGTTTGAACTCATCGCTCCTACTGCAGCTGCTTTCACTCTTCGCACTGATCGTAGCGCTAGCTGGACCCCGTCCCGCCGACGAGGTGGTCGAGCATCAGATCTTCCTTCTGGACGTTTCCCGCAGCATGACGGCGCCGGACGGCGAGGGCAGCAGGCTCGATGCGGCCACGACCTGGCTCCGGCAAGCACTCGGGGCAACTGACGCTGCCAAGAGAGGAGGTCCTCAACTCTCGGTCGTGACCCTTGCCGAGGATCCAACGGTGCTCCTGGCCCGGGCTGACGAGCCGAGAGAGGCGGTCCTGGCGTTGAACGGCGTGAGCCCAGAGTTCGGAAACGGGCCCGTGCCGATCTCCAGGGCGAGGCTGATTTTGCGAGGCCTGTTGGCCAGCGATTCCACGCGAATAACCGTGCTTACCGATACCCCCGGTAGTCGTACAGCCAGACAGATACTGGAGCCCTGGCTGCAGCAGGGGGAGCTCGAGATAGACCTTTCACCCTTCGGCACTCCGCTGGAAACCCATGGCTTCTCTGGCCTGAACGTGAGTCCCCTCGACACAGAGGAGGGTGGCTGGCTGGTCCAGGGGCGGATCTCGGCATATCCGCCGCCGGCCGAACCGCTTACCGTTAAGGCAACGTTCCTGCCGGCAGGAACTGAAGGAGCACTGCCATGGGAGGAGCTGAGCGTGCGGTTCAGAGGCGAGCAGGCGAACTTTGCGTTCGAAACAGAGTTCCCTGGACCGGGCCTGCTTCACCTGGAGCTGCCCGATGACGAGCTTCCTCTCGATAACACCGCCCGGATCCTGGTGCGGACCGAGCCGTTGCCGCTGCGAGTGCTGCTCGCCGGCGAGGTACCCAAGGCACTGACCGAGGCACTGAGGATGATTCCGGGAGCGGCATTCGTGGAGGCAGAGCCGACTGCACAGCTTGATAGCACCTTCGACCTAGCGGTGGTAGGACCAGGCTATGAAGCAACCGATCGTCGGGCTCCCGTCGTTCTCTGGTTGTCGGGAATGCGGCAAGGAGGTGGCCAGGGCGCGCCGCTTGCGGTGCCTACCGAACTGTGGCCTGGGCACGGAGCGCTACGCTGGAGCGGCGTAACAGACATACCGACGCTCGCAACGATGGAGCTGCACGCCCTACCGCCTGCTGGCGACGCCATCGTCCTCCTGCGCTCCGATCAGGGTCCGCTGCTGCAGGTAGTCGAGGGCGATGACACTATCGACGTGCAGTCGGCCTGGGCCATTGGCGAAGGATCGTGGGCGAGAGAGCTCGGTTTCGCCCAATTCCTGACGGAGTTGGCGGTTGCAGCGCAGCCGCTACACGGTCAGTTGACCGGAGCCCGGTGCATCATCGGCCAGTACTGCTTCGCGACCGGGTCGCGTCTTACGCGGGTGCAACCTGGCGTTCACGAGCACGACGGTCGACCGATCGTCGTGGATATGGAGGCGAGCCCCGAGACCGACCTCGATGTCGAGCTCGAGAAGTTCGGATCGGAAGCCAAGGTTCCCTTTCCCTGGGCACGTATCGACCGTCTTCTGGCCCTGCTTGCGGCGCTGCTCCTTGCCCTGGATTCATTCAGGGCCTTGCGCAGGCGACTCGCGAGCAACCGAGAAGTCGGGCCTATCGCCCACTGGGCGTCGGTGGTCGCCCGTCTCGCCTCGGTTGCGGCACTTCTGCTCCTTGCCCTCGGCGTCGACTCGCCAACCCTTTTGAGGCACGAGCGCACAGCGCTGGTGATCGATCCGTCGACCGTTACTAACCCGCCTGTTCGCGAAGTGTTGGGTTCTGCTCTTGAGCGGGCTCGCGCCGTCGTCTCGATGAGAGGACCGGGAGAGCTTGCGGCACCACGCGTCTCCTTATCCACGCCGAAGGCACGCTTAGAGAGCAGTTCCGGCTACGACTTGGTCTCGGCACTGGAACTAGGTTTCGCGTCGCTCGGGCCGCAGGGGGGCAGGCTAGTTGTCGGGGTCCCCGAGGGGGATGACGCTTCATCGGGCATCGTCGCGCCACCCGGGGTGAAGGTGGATTTGCTGCCTTTACCGCATAGAAGCGAGGAGGCTCGGATAACGGCAGTCGAGCTACCCGATACGGTGAGATCTGGCGACGTGATCGAGATTCGCATCGCTTCGAGTGTTCCTGCTGGAGAAAGCCATGATGTAGAGGTATTCCTCGACGACGAGCGGCTGGAGCGCTCCGGAACCGGACACGTCTTCGAGTGGCGCGCCGAGGAGCCGGGCCCGCACCGAGTGAGAGCCCGTTTCGTTGGCTCGGAAGATGAGCTGGTACGCCTTGTCGAGGTCGAGCCGGGCGGGAGGGTGGCGCTGCTGGTAAACGAAGAGGAGGCCGCTGCCGAACTCGCGGCCTTGCTCGAGAAGCAGTACTTTGAGGTAACAACCTGGACACCATACGATGTCCCGGTATCGCCTGAGGGCTTACTCGAGTTTGATGCTGTCGTTCTGCTCGACGTGCCTGCGGTCGACCTGCACCCCCTGATGCAGGAGAGCATCGAGCGCTGGGTTCGCGAGTACGGCGGGGGCGTATTGATAGCCGGCGCAAAGGATGCCTTCGGGCCCGGCGGCTACCTGCGTACACCCCTCGAAGAGCTCTCGCCTCTATCGGCCCGGGTTCCCGGCGAGCAGCCCCAAGCGGCAATCGCCTTCGTTCTCGACCGTTCCGGCAGCATGCAACAGACCGTTGCGGGAGTCTCCAGGCTGGCGTTCACCAAACAAGCGACCATCGAAGCTGTCGAACTGCTCCACCCCGACAGTCGGGTAGCCATCATCCTGTTCGACGATATCGCTCACGTACTCAAACCGATCGGACCGCCCGGAGATGTTGGCGAGCGGCTGGAACAGATCACTCCTGGCGGCGGAACCAACATCTACCCGGCCCTGCAGGTTGCTTTCCGGCAACTCCAGGCCACAGACGCCGAGGCAAAACACATCATCGTGATGACAGACGGCCTTTCTCAGAACGCGCCCTTCGGCCCGCTCCTCGAGTCAATAGCCGCTGCCGACATCACCGTCAGCACCGTGGCCGTGGGACAAGGTGCCGATGTAGCTCTGCTGGAGGACATAGCCCGGTTGGGCGGAGGCGCCTTCCACCGCAGCGAGGACGTGAGGTCGCTGCCAAGCATCCTCTCACAGGAGGCGATGCTTCTATCCGGAAATCCGGTTCGAAAGGGACCCGTCGAGCCGAGATTCGACCCGCGGCGCGCAGTTTTTCTCGAGAAGCTGCCTGAGAAGTTCCCGCAGGTGCAGGGCTACGTGCGCACAACCCTCAAGCCGGAGGCCGAAGTACACGCGAGGACGGAAGAAGGCGACCCTCTTCTCGCATCCTGGCGCCACGGCATCGGTCGAGTGGTAGCGCTGTCCACTCCTGTTACCGGTGAGTGGGGGGAGGCTTGGACGGACTCCGAGTTCGCAACCGAGTTCCTGCAGAACACGCTGCTATGGCTGGCCGCCCCCATACAGCAACCCGGACTCGCACTCGATCTCCGGCAAGTGGGCGATTCACTGCTCGCCGAGGCGAGGATCTTGGATGATACGGGGCAACCGGTAGAGGGGGCGCGAGTCATCGCCTGGGCGAACGGACCGCAAGGCCGCGTGGGCCCCGTCCTTCTCGATGAAGTCGGCAGAGGTGCCTACGCTGGTAGCCTCGACGCTTTCGACAAAGGCCGCTACGAGGTGCGAGCAAAGGTTACCGGCGGAGAGGATTGGACCGACGAGGCCTCAGCGTTCGTTTCACGCCATTCCAGCGAACGCCCCGGTACGGGCAGGGCAGAGCTTGTTTCTGAACTGATGCGAATGAGCGGTGGCCGATTACTACTAGACGATGGATCAGGCCTGGTGAGCGACCGTCTGACCATCGAGCTGACCCCTCGCCTTGCCGTTTGGGCGTGGCTGGCCGTAACCGCCTGGCTGGTAGCGCTGACGCTCGAAGCACTGGGGATGCATCGCGCTTCGAGACCTGGTTCCAACCATTCCGGCCGACGCCAGAAACGGCGTGGTGCCGGGAGGTGGGCAGCCTAGAGTTAAGCTTCGGCTCTGGCTCGCATAGGGCCGGCACGCGGAAGAGACCAGACGAGCCCCTGGACAACACGACGGCTCCCACCGTCGCTTCACAGCTGCTGCCCAGGTTGCGGACTTGTTGGGTTAGCGCCGCACTAGTCTAGTCCGGGTTGTACTCCGCCGTGAACGCCTCTGCGTCCCCGGCCTCCACTCCCACCACCTCGGGTCCAGCAAGATCAACCATGTCGTCGATCAACGCGACGATGCCGTCGATCACTTCCTGGTCCCACCGCTGCGGCACGCCCTCTTCCCACCGTTGGATCACTTGCGGAAAGACGGACTCGTCCGGCAGGCTGTAGAGTTCCTGGTCGAGGATCATCTGGAAGATCTGCGGGTCGCTACGCATCCGCTCGATCGTCTTGTTCATGGCGGCCAGGTAGTCAGTCAGGAGCTGCGGGTCGACGGACGTGCGGGCGGCCACCACGAGTATCGGCAGGTCGGCCGAAACACCCAACTGGTCTAGCATGTCGACCGCCGAGGCGATCTCCCGGAACTCCCCGCTACCCACCATGCGAGCGACGAAGTGCCAGGGCGGGATGGCAGCGTCGATCTCGCCACGTCGGAGCAGCTCGGACATGAGCGGTGGCGCCGCCGCTACTACCTCCGCGTCCTGCTGTGGATCGAAGCCGAACCGGCTGACGGCAAGAGAGCGGAGGATCAACAGGCTCTTGTCCCCCAGATCCGTCGCGGCGATCGTGCGTCCTCTCAAGTCCTCGATGGTTCTGATGTCGCTGTCGGCCCGGACCACGATCCCACCGGTCGCGAGGCTATAGGGATAGATCGCCTTTACTTCCAACCCCTGATCGTGCCATACGGCCACGCCGGTGATGTCATCGACAACGAGGTCCGTTTCCCCCGCCTGGAGCGCCAGCTGCTTCGCCTGCTTGGTGCCGTAGGTTGTTGTCTGGATGTCGAAGTCCAACTCTTCGTCGAAACCGTAGTGCTGCATGGCGAAGTTGATCCAGGAGAAGGTTCCAACCGCCTCCATGCCCACGTTGAGGACCCGCTGCTGCTGGGCGAGCGAGAACCCCAGAAGCAATATGGCAACCGCCGTGACCTGCTTGAGAAACAGTCCCAAGGCTTATCGCCTCCTTTTCGCTGCTGCACCTAGGAGATCAAGGTAGCACCAAGCGGACGGGTTTGGGTGATCCGTTGTACGTGATTTTGTAGAACAGGCGAGGCGGTAAAAGAGAAATGCCCCGCCGGCCGAGCTCACGATATGAACCCTTGCGGACCGCCACTCGCCATCTGGAGGCGCCCGATCCTGGCACTGGTATTCTTGCTGTGTTAGCTCACAGTTCTCGCGGGAAAGCGGTGAGAAGAATCGAGATACAACCGATAATAGATGTGCGGTCGGTGACCAAGCGACACGGCGCGACCCTGGCCCTCGACGACGTATCCCTGTCAGTTGAACAGGGCCAGGTCTTTGCGCTTTTGGGACCGAACGGCGCCGGCAAGACGACCCTCGTCCACATTCTCGCTACCATCCAACGCGCCGATTCGGGCACGGTGACCGTGGCCGGTTTCGATGTAAGGCGTTTCCCGCTCTCCGTGCGGAAGAATCTAGGGGTGGTATTTCAGGAGTCGACGCTTGATGATCGACTCACCGTCGGCGAGAACCTCGAATTTCACGGCCTCATCTACGGGGTGCCCACGAGTTTGAGGCGCAAGCGAATAAGCGACCTGATCGAGGTCGTTGACCTGGGAGACTGGCGCGACAAGATGGTGCGTACCCTCTCGGGAGGAATGAAGCGCCGACTCGAGATAGCTCGGGCACTTGTCCACGACGCCCGCGTGATCTTCCTCGACGAGCCGACCGTCGGGTTGGATGCACAGTCCCGCGAGCGGATCTGGTCCTACGTGGCCCAACTTCATAACCAGCGAGAGCTCACGATCCTGGTAACCACTCACTACATCGCGGAGGTCGAGGCGGCCGACTGCGTGTGCATCATCGACGGTGGCAAGGTCATCGCGACCGAATCCCCCGATGAACTCCGACGGCAACACGGACGCGAGTTCCTCAGGGTGATGGTCGACGAAAACGTTCGGACAGCAGTCGTCACTCGCTATCCAGGTAGTATCGAAGCTGAGGACGGTGAGTTGGTCGTTCCCGTGACGGACAGCAGTTCGCTGGCCGACCTCATTTCAACTTTCGGGTCATCGGTCGTCTCGGTGGCCGCTGAACGTTCTAGCCTCGAGACTGTCTTCCTGAGCCTCACTGGGCGGGACCTGCGCGATCGTGAAGCCACGCCCCAAGAGCGTACGAGGGCTTTCGGCAGTCGAGGCGGGGAGCACACGCGGTGACCGAGGCCGGGTATGCGAAATCGAAGGGGCCACCACAAACGACAGTTCCATGGGCTCTGCACATCGTCTATGGCATTTATGCGATCTGGCTGCGTGAGATAAAGCGCGCCGCACGCGACCGGGGGCAACTGATCGGCGGGGTCAGCCGTCCCCTCCTTTGGGTTTTGATCCTTGGCATCGGGTTGAATCCATACTTCAGGGGCGAGGTCTACGGCGAAGTCCGCTTCGTCGTGCCCTACACGTATCTTCAGTTCATCTTCCCGGCTGTGATTGTCCTGAACATGATGTACACCGCAGTGCAGTCGGCGATTTCCGTTATCTGGGACCGGGAGTTCGGCTTTCTTCGAGAAGTGCTCGTGTCACCGATGTCCCGCAGCGCGGTCCTGCTCGGCAAAGTGCTGGGAGGAACTACCGTGTCGCTAGGTCACGGATTGATCGTCCTGCTACTGGCCCGATTCACCGACGTCAGCTTGAGCTTCAGCCGGGCGCTCACCGGGGTCGCATTCATGGCGCTACTCGGATTCACGCTGACAACGCTGGGTATCGTGATCGCCAACCGGATGCGCACGTTCGAGGGTTTC